>DAOVYU010000157.1 GCA_030635465.1 Bacteroidales bacterium
ATTAGTACTGCAAAACTGAACAGTATCCATTTCCAGCGTTTTTTTCGGGCGTATAAATTCAATGGTAGAAATTAAATTATCTAAGTAAACGTTGGATTTAGACTTTTATTCCATAAAAGCATCCACTACTCGCAAAAATAGACATTTCATCTCATAATTATTAATGCAATGGATGCAGTAGTTCACAAATGAAATTACTCTGAAATCCCAACAAGGTCAAAAACAAAGGCATACTCCAAAGCTTTCTCCTTATATCTTTCAAATCTTCCGGAAGCACCCCCATGGCCATAATCCATTTGAGTTAATAGCAACAATTGATTTTCGTCAGTTTTTACATCTCTCAGTTTGGCAACCCATTTTGCTGGCTCCCAATACTGAACCTGTGAATCATGCAATCCTGTTGTGACCAGCAAAGCCGGATAATCTTTTGCCTCTACATTATCATAAGGGGAATATGAAAGCATATAGTCGTAATATTCCTTTTCGTTTGGATTACCCCACTCATCAAATTCACCAGTTGTTAAAGGTATACTTTCATCCAGCATAGTTGTGATAACATCTACAAAAGGCACAGCAGCAATTATTCCTTTATATAGATCAGGTCGTAAATTCATAACTGCTCCCATCAGTAAACCTCCAGCACTTCCACCCCATGCAAAACATTTTTTTGGATTTGTATAGTTTTCATCAATCAATTGCTCAGTACATGCAATAAAATCAGTAAATGTATTTTTTTTGTTAAGTAACTTCCCGTCTTCATACCATTGTCGTCCCAATTCCTGTCCACCCCTAACGTGTGCAATGGCAACAATAAAACCCCTATCCATCAAACTTAAACGAACAGAACTAAAATATGGGTCTGAGCTGTAGCCATACGAACCATATCCTTGTATCCAAAGTGGATTATTACCATTTTTTTCTAATCCTTTACGGTAAACAATTGAAATTGGAACCTGAACGCCATCCGGGGCAGTGGCATAAAGTCTTTCCGACTGATAATTATCAGGTGAAAAGTCACCAATAACCTCATCCTGTTTTAATAAGACCTTTTCCTGGGTAACCATATTTATATCAAATACTGAATTGGGAGTAGTAAGTGATGAATACTCGAAACGAAATAAGTCCGTATCCATTTCATAATTGCGGGAGAAATCAATAGAGTATGTTTGTTCATCAAATGGCACATAATAATCTTCATTTATTTCCAGATTTATTACCCGCAATTGATCCAGACCTTTAATTTTTTCTCCTAACACCAGGAAATTATTAAAAACCTCAAATCCTTTCAATAATACATCCTTACGGTGAGGAATCACTTCTGCCCAGTTAACTTTTTCTGTTTTACTAACAGGTGTTTCCATCAATCGGAAATTTTTAGCTTCGAAATTGGTACGGATGTAAAATTTGTTATCCGTATGTTCAACAGAATATAATAAATCTTCCTCTCGAGGATGAAATACTTTAAAATCACCCTCAGGAGTATCTGCATCCAATATTTGGTACTCAGTTGACAAAGTACTCCGAGACATGATCATCAAATACTTTTGAGATTTTGATTTATATATTCCGGAACTATAAGTTGCATCCTTTTCATGAAACACCAGAATGTCTTCAGCTCCAGATTCCATTTTATGACTATATATAAAGCAAGGTCTTAATGACTCGTCCTTGGTAACATAAAACAAGGTTTTATTGTCATTGGCCCAGGTTACTCCTCCAGAAGTATTTTTGATCCGGTCTTCATAATCCTCACCGGTTTCAAGATTTTTTATGTGGATGGTGTATTTACGCCTGCTCAATGTATCAACACTATATGCAATTAACTTGTTGTCCGGGCTCACATCCCATCCACCAACGTGATAATAACTAAAGCCTTTGGTCATTTCATTCACATTGAGCATAATTTCTTCTTTTTCTTCCAGGCTACCTTTTTTACGACAATAAATGGGATACTCTTTACCCTCTTCGTAGCGGCTGTAATAATAATAACCATTTAATCTGTAAGGAACTGATTGGTCATCTTGTTTAATACGACTGACCATCTCATTAAAAATCTTATCCTGAAAGACTTCTGTATGTTTTAGGACAGCATGGGTGTATTCATTTTCTGCTTCAAGGTAAGCGATCACATCTTTGTTTTCCCGGTCATTTAGCCAAAAATAGTTGTCTATCCGGGTATCATCATGAATCGTAAGTTCTTTTTTTATTTTATCAGCAACAGGAGCTATAATTTGGTTTGATTGAGGTTGGTTACACGAATTGTTCATCATTAATATCAATAGAATTAAAATCAGGTTAATTAAAGGTAATTGCTTTTTCATTGAATTTATGTATAAATGAATAAATATGGAGGAGATTTAGAACGTAAACATTAAACCTGCACTTGGCATAATGGGCAGTTGATAGACCCGTTCACCTGTAATCCTGTTCACATAAAAAATATTGTCACGATCATATAAATTTGTAACACTAAAATTAGCTTCAAGCTTAGTATACCTGCCTAAGGTAAAAGTTTTTTTAACACTTACATCCAGTCGGTGATAAGTAGGTAAGCGCCCGGTATTGATATCGGCATAAAGTATTCCAAGGTCTTCATTTGAGGTGGTATAGTCGGTGTAAATACCCTGATTAAACGTTTCTAATGGATAATAACCTTGTGTTAAAGTAAAAGGAAAGCCAGTTCCAAAATTCCAACGCACACTGAATTCCCAATCATTTTTGTCACCCACAACATACGTTCCTAATAAATTAACATTATGTCGCCTGTCGTAATGAGGATGATAGGTGTGGAGATTTCCTGCAACATCTTCATATCTTCTGATTACATAACCCAAAGAATAAACAGCCCATAAATAAAATCTTTTATAATCATATTTTAAAGTAAAATCAACACCAGTTGCATATCCATCCTCAATGATAAAATCTTTACGCAATACTTCGGGATATAAACGGGCATTGACTTCATTATCTTCAAATAGTTTATTTCGGTTCAAATTTGTTAATTGGGAGAAATTCTTATAATAACCTTCGAGGTTAACAACGACATTCCGACTCAATTCTATTTCAAAACCAAGAATGGCATGTTGAGATTTTTGCAAGGCATGGGTAACTTTCTTCCCATTAAATGTTTTTGGCAAATTATCAGGTCCAGATATAAACCCATTAAACAAATTTACAACATCCCTGTCAGAATGTGCGCTGATAAGATTTTGTGAATAAAATCCTCCGGCAAATTTAATCCTAAACTTATCAGTTGCATTATACTTCATTGCTAAACGTGGTTCCAATGAAACATCAGATAATGAAGCATACCATTGTAAGCGGAAACTGGGCTCAATGAGAACTTTCCCAGCAGTCTTTTTGTATTTAATGTAAGCTCCAAGTTCAGTGGTATTTTCTTTTTGCTGGATTTCGAGCCCAACAGAATTACTAAAAACAAAATCGGTTGTAAAACCAAGTATTTCTACACCATACTTAATCTCATCCTTTCCAATAAAATAAGTAAAGTCAAATCCCAGGTTAAATCCGTTAATGGAACTTTCACGCGGTGGCGCAGCATCTTCTTCAAGCGAAATTTTATATTGCGAGTATGCTAAATGTCCTTCGATTAAAACAGGTGATTTACCAGGAATAACTAGAAAATTTGTTCCTCCTCCATAGGATTCCCAACGGTAATCAGCAATTGCTTGGTATTTATTCACCTCATCGTTAAAACTGAAGCCATAAAAGTTTACTTTACTTCCATTGGCACCCATCAAACTTATTTTTCCATATATATCAGTATAGTTGAAAGGTAGACCATCTTCATTAATATATTCATAAAATATTTTTGAACTTTGTTCGAGATAAGAATTTTTTGCAGACAAAATAAAAGACGAACTACCACCTTTACCATCTTTCTGTTTTTTGATTGGCCCTTCTATCATAACATTTGCACCAAAAGTACTGGCACCAACTTTGCCTGAATACCTGGTCTTATTTCCATCACGGGTGGTAATGTCCATCACAGAAGAAACCCTGCCACCAAACTCAGCACCAAATCCTCCGGTATATACATCAGCATTTCTCAATATATCAGTATCAAATACCGAAAACAAACCAATAGAATGAAACGGATTGTATATGATCATACCATCAAGTAATACTTTATTTTGAATAGGTGATCCACCCCTGATGTACAATTGTCCTCCCTGGTCACCAGTAAAAACAACACCTGGTAATACCTGTAGGTATTGTGCAAAATCAGGTTGTCCACCAATTGCCGGTAATTGTTTAATTTGTTTGGGTGTAATTTTTATAACAGATGTTCTGGTTTCTGTCCGGGCTTCCTCCCATTCAGCTGAAATTTGTACCTGATCAAGCATATAAGTACCTTTTTCAAGATAAAGTTTTTTTGTGATGATCTCATTATCACGTACATTTACTTCCATCTTAAGGGTGTCAAATCCCAGATAAGTTACCATTAAAGAATACGTACCAACAGGGATTTTTGAAATAGCAAAATAACCATTTACATCTGTGGCAGCACCAAAAGATGTTTTGTATAAATAAACATTTGTGTAAATAACCGGCTCTCCGGTTTCTTTTTCATACACAAACCCCCTAATTATCCCTTCTTGTGCTAGAAGGTTAGATGAAAAAATGAACAAAAACAGTAAGATCGATACCGATGAAAGGAATAATTTTAGCGATTTCATACAAGATTTGGTTAAATCCACAACTATTTTTTAATGGCTAATTATACTTTAACAAAGAAAGAAAAAAAATAAATGCGAATTCGGGAA
>DAOVYU010000322.1 GCA_030635465.1 Bacteroidales bacterium
AAGTGGAAAAGACCTGGTTTCGGATATTGTTACTGATGAAGCAGGAAATATTTACCTGACAGGCCACTTTTCGGGTGAAATAACAATTGGATCGAATACATATAATTCCATAGGCAGTTGGGATGGATTTGTGGCTAAACTAAACCCTGAAGGTAGTTTAACATGGTTTAAACAATTTTCAGCATCTTCTAATGAACAGGTCAAAATCTATGGAATTAATTTAGATGACAGTAATAATATTTATGTAACGGGTAGTTATACCGGCACTATTACACTGGATGGAATCACTCTTCCCAATCTTATACCGCAGAATCTCTTTTTTGCTAAACTGGATATTTCTGGTGATATAACCATGGCTAAAAACCATGGAATTATGAATTATTTTGAATTGGGCAGGGCCATAGATGTAGATGATAATGGAAACGTTTACATTATCGGATCCAGGGATGGCTATAATAATTATATTGACAGATCCATCATCTTAAAATACAATGCGTCAGGTGATCTATTAATAGAAATTGAACATGATCAGAATTTTGTGGATTTGAGTATCTATGGTGATAATATTTATTTTGCCGGTAGATTAATCTCTCCGGGATATATCGGTGATTTTTATTTTGAACCCAATCCTTATGGTGATATGTTTCTTGCCAAATCTGATCTGTTTATCATTTTTGAATGGGCATATATGGCAGAGCATCAAAATAATGGTGATAGTTATAGTACTGCTTTATATGTTGCTGAAGATGAAAATATATACATTACAGGTGGCTATAGAACTGATATTATTTTAGGAGGAAATCAGATTAGCAATTTAAACTCAGGATTTATAGCTAAATGTTCCCCATCAGGTAATTTTATGTGGGTAAATCAATTAACTACCGAACCCCATACACAGTTTTATCCAATGTCTGTCTCTGGTAATGATAATATAATTTTTGCATCCTACAGGTATGCTAATAGCAGTACATTATATAAATATGAAGTTAGCTCTTACAATACCAGTAATGGAGATATGATCAATGTGAAAAATCTTGACAACAATGTTGAAAAGTTGCACTATTCTTCAGCATCAAATAACTTAATCTGTTCTATTGATAAAGATGAAAAGATTTCTATTTCTGAATATACCACAAATCTATCGGAAGAATGGAATATTGATTTTGGGGGTAATTCTGCAAAAGCGTGGGTTTTAGGCATGAACGCTGATCAGGATGAGAATTTTTATATTTATGGATATACATCCAACACTATCAATTTTTATGGTACGGAAATAGAAAAGGGTCTTTTCCTGGCAAAGATAAGCTCTGCTGGATACCTATTTTGGATCAAACAGTTTCCTGATGCTTTTGAATCAAAATCAGCCGGTAGTTATTCAACAGTTGATGCAAATTCAAATAGTGTTTATATAACTGGAACCTTCTACGAAACTTTGCAGATCCCGGGTGAAATTCCATTGGAACCAGATCCGGATGGCAGTATCTTTTTGATCAAGTATAGTCTTCAAGGGGAGTTCCAATGGGCCATTCAGGAGGATTTTGAGGGGTGGGACCTTTGCCTCACTACTGATTATTCAGGTAATATTTTAGTAAGTGGTACTTTTAATGATATCATCAATATTGGTAATACCTCTTTGACTTCATCAGGTTTAAGTGATGCATTTATTTCAAAATACAACCAAAACGGAGAATTTGATTGGGCAATCAGAGCAGGTGGTGAAGATGTTGAATATATCGGACTCATATCTTCAGATGAACAAAATAATATTTATCTAACTGGTGAGTTTACATCAATTGATGTAACCGTTAAAGATTTCCCCATTACCCTCAATGAAGGCGATGGCAATGTTCTTTGTGCTAAAATTGACCAGAATGGTAACCCTATTTGGGTAAAATCAAAAGCAGGTAGTTTAATAAATTATGGGGATTATTACTGCTGGCCAACCAGTATTAAAACTGATGCTTCGGGTAATTCCTACATCAAAGGCCAACATGCTGATTCTACATACTTCGACAATATATTACTTACAAATCTTTTCAATGGCCCTGAAAACAAAAAAAAATATAATAGCTTTATTGCAAAAATTGATACGGATGGTAATACTTTCTGGGCAAAATCAATCAGTGGACGCAGGTGGGGCTACGATTATAACCAGATGGATATTGATACAGAAGGAAGTGTATATTTCGGTTCACAAATTAGGGACACTTTGATTTTCGGGGAGTACTTTACTTATATAAATTCTGGTAATACTGATCTATTTGTTGCAAAATACACTAATGATGGAGAGCTCGACTGGGTTAAAGCTATGGAAAGCGAAGGAGGTTCTTGCTACCTTAGTAGTGTGGCTGTTAATGATGTAAACTCGGTTTTTGTAGCAGGAAGTTTTAGAGATTATTTAAATTTTGGAAATACCCCATTAAGTGCCAATAACGAGAATGTATTTGTCACCCTTTTTGGTGATTATACAGGCATAAAAATTTATGAGAGAAAAGATGCTCATCAGCTTTTTGAATTATTTCCCAATCCCGCTCAAAATAAAACAAACTTATTATTAAAAGATACTGACTTATCAGATATTAAAATTGTCATTTCAGGTATAGCAGGAAGGGTAATTTATAAAGAGAATATTCAAAGAACCCAGGATAAAATTAAAATTGATATCTCTGAATTTTCCAGGGGTGTTTATTTGGTTAAAGTTCAAAGTGGGGATCAGTCTGATGTAAAGAAGCTGATTATTGATTAGGTGTGTATGCTTGTTAGATTTTCCGATCTTTTTGTTTAAATACTTCAGCTAATTGTTACAACTATATTTCGTTGGTGTCTGGGCCCATCAAACTCACAAAAGAAAATATTCTGCCAGGTAGATAATCCAATTTTCCCATTGATAATAGGAATTGTTTCACTGGGTCCGACAATTCCGGCTTTTAAATGAGCATCTCCATTACCATCCTGTTTATCATGCTCCCAAATACCAGAAGGGATCAATTTGTTTAATAATGTAATTACATCTGTCTGTACTGATTCATCCCAGTTTTCCTGTATCATGATGGCTGCAGTAGCACCCTGGGCATAAACATTGACCATGCCTGTTTGAACCGAACTATCGCTAATTATTTTTTCCACAACCTGGGTAATATCATACAACCCATTTTGATTGTGCGTACTGATTTGAAAAACTTTTTGCATACTTAATCCAGACTGAACCAATCCTTTACAAGCACTGTTTTATCT
>DAOVYU010000146.1 GCA_030635465.1 Bacteroidales bacterium
GTAAGATTGATGGATGATATTATTCTGTATCATCAGATTATCATACAAAAACTCTGCGCGATAAGTATTGTTGGCAACGATCCCACCTACCTTGGCTGCAGCTAAAATCACATAATCAGGTTTCTCTTTTTCAAAAAAAGAAGCAACGTCAGGTTGGCTTCTTAAATCCAACTCATTTAATTCCCTCGTTATAAAGTTATGAAATCCTTCAGATTCTAATTTTCTGTGTATAGCCGATCCAACCATTCCACGATGTCCTGCAATATATATTTTATCTTCTTTATTCATCATTCGTGATAATTGAATACTTTATGTCCACCTTTAAGTAGTAACATGTCTCTTTTAAACAACTCTATGTCCGAAGTCATCATATCTTCCACTAATCCTTTTAGATCATATTCCAATTCCCATCCTAATTTTTGCTTTGCTTTCGTGGAGTCTCCAATGAGTAGTTCAACCTCAGTAGGCCGGTAATATCTAGGATCAATTTTAAGAACTAATTGTCCGGCCTTAAGCTGAAACTCTTTATTAGTGCATCTAATGATTTTTGCGATTTCGTTAACTCCCTCTCCTTCAAATTCGATTTCAGCTCCCACCTCAGCAAAACTCATTTTTACAAAATCTCTTACTGTTGTGGTAACGCCGGTTGCAATAACAAAATCTTCAGGCACATCCTGCTGTAAAATAAGCCACATTGCTTTCACAAAATCTTTTGCATGCCCCCAATCTCTTTTGGCATCAATATTACCCAAATAGAGTATTTCCTGAAGACCCAGGGCTATACGTGCAACTGCCCTTGTAATTTTCCTGGTAACAAAGGTTTCTCCTCTTAATGGTGATTCATGGTTAAATAAAATCCCATTACAAGCAAACATATTGTAAGCTTCACGATAGTTCTTCGTGATCCAATATCCATATAATTTTGCGGCGGCATAAGGTGATCTTGGGTAAAAAGGTGTAGTCTCAGTTTGAGGTGTTTCCTGTACCAATCCATAAAGCTCTGAAGTTGAAGCCTGATAAACTTTAGTGTTATCAATCAACCCTAAAAGCCGAACCGCTTCCAGAATTCTTAATGTACCCAAACCATCTACATTGGCTGTATATTCAGGGGTATCAAAACTCACTTTAACGTGTGACATTGCTCCCAGGTTGAATATTTCATCTGGCTGAATCTCTTGTATAATTCGTATTATATTACCAGAGTCTGTTAAATCACCATAATGTAATTTAAGTCTTACTTCTTTTTCATGAGGATCCTGATACAGGTGATCAATTCTGTCCGTATTAAACAACGAGCTTCTTCTTTTTATTCCATGGACTTCATAACCCTTATTCAGAAGAAATTCAGTCAGGTATGCACCATCTTGTCCTGTAATCCCAGTAATTAATGCCTTTTTCATTTCTTATATAAATGCAATTTAAACTTAATATGTTGATATAAATTTAAAACTAATACAATGTTTTTTATCAACCAAATATTTATCTAATTGATATTAGAAGAATATTATGGTTATTTTGGGATCGAGAATAGAAATATAAAATATCCTATGGATTAAGATACCTTCTAATCAAGTTTTTCCACCTTTTGCCTTTCCGTAGCCGCATCAATCATTAACGCCCAATTGACTTTTTTATGGGTTTCTATTGATTCATATTCAAAACCATCTTCTCCAATACCTATTACACATTTGCCAAGTTCATATCTATGAGATAACACCATATCTCCTTCCTTCAGGTTATTGCCATTCAGATCAACAAATTGAACATTTGACTTTTTCTTTTTTCTAGTATTTTTAAATAATCCAAACATCTGGGTAATTATTAATTGGAAGCAGTTTTAATATTATAATTAAATTAAAACTAATATCATTCGTATAATATGCTTTGGTTGATTTACTTAGAACCAAAATTATGAATTAAAACTAAAGTAAAAAAAAGCTAAATAAATATTTGTTCTTTAATAAAACAACATGTGTCTCATTCTTTTTGCATTAAACCAACACCCACAATATAAGCTAATAATGGCAGCCAATAGGGATGAATTTTTTAAGAGGCCCACTTTAGATGCCAATTTTTGGATAGAGAAACATTCAATACTTGGAGGAAGAGATATCCAATCCGGGGGGACATGGCTGGGAATAAATAAAAATGGCCGTTTTATAGCCATTACAAATTTTCGAGATCCGAATAATGAAAAAAATAATGCTAGATCCAGGGGTGAATTGTCCAATGAATTCTTGTCTCAAAACCTTGATGTTTCAACGTTTTTATCTGACGTTTCAAAAAATAAACACCATTATAACGGATTTAATTTATTGTTGAGCGATGACTGTTTTGATTCAATGTATCACTATTCTAATATTTCAGATCAATCCAGTAAAATTATTGATGGAATTCATGGACTTAGTAATCATTTATTAGATACTCCCTGGCCAAAAATTCAATCAGGCAAAAACTATCTGTCAAGCATTATTAAATCCGAATCAATCGACATGTACGAAATTATAGAAATATTAAAAAGCAATAAAAAAGCCCCTGATAATTTACTGCCGGAGACAGGTATTTCGTATGATCTTGAAAAAAAACTTTCACCTGTCTTTATTTCAATGAAAGGATATGGAACCAGATGTTCCACTGTGGTGTTGGTTAACACAAATAATGAACTATCATTTCTTGAAGTTTCCTATGACGAACAAAAACGAGTTATCAGAGAGCAAAAGTATGAACTGCAATTGAAGTCTTGAGTATGAACCCATACTTAATCTATTGATGTATTTGTTGATAGATATGTTATAAATATTACATGATCTGCAGCTTTGATCAAAAAGCTAAATGACCAGAAATCAGATTAATTGTTAAATTTGAAAATCATACAAAAGTTTCCATAGAAATATACCTGAGATGATTACACAGCAGTTAAACATTTTGATACAATTAGCCACGATTGATGGAACCCTTGCCACCAAAGAGCGAAAGCTTATTGAGCATATTGCAAAAGTCAACAATTTGGATGAAGATCAATTCAAAGAACTTCTAAATAAACCAGAGCCAATTACTGAATTAGAGCATCTTTCTGAAAATGAAAGATTTGAATACTTATATATGGTTATTCAATTAATGAAAGTTGATGGGCAGGTATTCAAATCAGAGATTGTATTCTGTGAAGAAATAGCTGAAAAATTGGGATATAAGAAAAAGGTTGTTGCTGAACTTTCTAAAAATATTTACAGTGATCCAAGCATTACTGCTGACAGGGAAATGCTAATGGAAAAAGCCTCTAAATTCAGAATTTAATAAGGGAAACATCAACCAGCTTTTTCTACTTTGAATTCATTATATCTTCGATTTCTTCAGGTTCGATTGGAATATTATTCATTAGATCGACGATTCCGTTCTCTTTGATAACCACATCATTTTCAAGCCGTATTCCGAGATTTTCTTCTCTAATATAAATTCCGGGTTCAACCGTAAAAACCATTCCAACCTCCATCTTCATGTGCGGATATCCATAATCATGAACGTCCAAACCCAAATGATGTGAAGTACCATGCATGAAGTATTTTTTGTATGCCGGAAGAGTTGGATCTTGTTTTTTTATATCAGTTTTGCTTAAAAGCCCTAACCCTACCAATTCCTTTTCCATGATTTTACCAACCTCTTTATGATATTCCGGAATGGTATTTCCCGGAGTTAGCATGGTCATGGCTTCTCTTTGAACGCGAAGAACGGCATTATAAACTGCTTTTTGTCTATCTGTAAATCTCCCACTTACGGGCACACATCTTGTCAGGTCTGCATTATAGTTTCCATATTCAGCGCCAATATCCATAAGTACCAACTCTCCATCTTTACATACCCCTTTATTTTCAATGTAATGCAATACACATGCATTAAATCCTGATGCAATTATTGGTTGAAAGGAAAATCCTTTGCTCCGGTTCGAAACAAACTCATGGATTAATTCAGCTTCTATCTCATATTCCATGATGCCGGGGTTGATGAATTTTAATACTCTTCTAAAACCCTTTTCAGTGATATGAATGGCCTTCTTTAACTGTTCAATTTCAATATGGGACTTGACTGCACGAATCTTATGTAAAATTGGTTGAGATCGTTTATACTTATGTAATGGATACTTCTCTTTGCACCATTTTGCAAACCTCGCATCCCTGGTTTCAACCTCATTTTTTGCCCTTAAATGTTCATTCGAGTTTAGGTAAATTACTTCAGCCTGAAATATAAGTGTATTGAAAATTTCATTGAACTGCGAAACCCAAAATACTGATTGAATACCGGATAATTCTCTCGCCTCCTCCCTGGTATATTTGTGTCCTTCCCAAATAGCTATTTCTTCGTTGGTTTCTTTGATAAATAAAATTTCATGATGTTGCTTTTCATTGGCGTCTGGAAAAATCAAAAGGATGCTCTCCTCCTGATCAATCCCGCTTAAATAAAATAGATCTGTTTGTTGCAAAAATGGCATTGTTCCATCTGCGCTTGTCGGCATGATATCATTGGAATTGAACGCAGCTATAGCGTTTTGATCCATTCTTTTAATGAACCTTTGCCTGTTATTTTTAAATAGCTCTTTATTTGCTGGTGTATATCTCATTGCATGCGGTACTAAAATTTGCCAAATATAAGATAATACTTCAAAAAAATTATTGAAATCAATATATGAAGTATTGCGAACCTGCGGGAGCTTATAAAATAGCGGTTTTACTATGAACCTGTCAACTGGCTGGTTTTATAATGGGTTAATGATAAAATGCGAGTCTGCCTACCAAAGCTTTACCGCGCTTCCTGAAAGTTGTAGCTTTTGTCAGCCGATGGATTGTGAGGTGTAGTTTGGATAAAATCCGTAAATCAAATTATTCATTGCTTTTCTATTTCAATGATAGCAGGATTAATAGAAAAAAAAGCTTAGTCCCAAACAGGACTAAGCTTCTCAGCTAAAACTAAAC
>DAOVYU010000369.1 GCA_030635465.1 Bacteroidales bacterium
ACCTGAAGAAAACCGCGAAAACGGATCACTTCACCATCAGCCTGGAATTGATATGGTTTTCCGGTTACAATGACCGAACCAACAACCGGCTATACTTCTACTGTGGAAGTGGTAGACCTGGCAGTAGGTGAAACCCTTCAGGTTGAATTTGATACCTGGACTGTAGATGTAGGATCTTATGATATTGAGATTTGTACAGATCTTGACGGAGATCAAGTACCAGATGATGACTGCCAGGCTATGACCATAGTATTCGCTAATCAGCCAAGACAGAAAGTTATTGCAGAGTTCTTCACGGGTACGTGGTGAGGATTCTGTCCGTATGCAGCCCTCGGTTTGGATGAGCTGCATCCAGAATATATTGAGTCACTCGCAATTATTGCTTGGCACAATGGAGATGAATTTGAATTCCCGGAAGGTATGGTTAGAGATGGATGGTATGGTATTTCCGGATATCCTACAGTTTGGTTTGATGGATGGACCGATGTAGTTGGGGGATATCAACCTTCAAGTTACCCTTATTATGTTCCTGTAATGGAAGAACGTGTTCCATGGCCTTCAAATTTTGAAGTGAATATGGAAATCACTCCTACAGAAGGTACTGATTATAATGTTACAACAATGATTGACATTAAACTTGGCAATAGTACTGAAAACCTGGCAGGATTTGTTGTACTAACTGAAACAGATCTGGAATCTCCAGGTAGTGAAAACCAGAATTTTGTTGCCAGAAATGTCTGGCCTGATGGTATGGGATTACCACTGGACTATTCAACAGAAACAGTTCACACATGGAATACAGTAGTTACCATTGAGGATGACTATGTAATTGAAAATTGTGAAGTTGTTGCCTTTATTCAAAACATGGATACCAAGGAAATTTACCAGGGTACCAGTTTAATGATGACAGAAATCACAACAACCTTCCCGCCAGCTACTGACCTTACTTATGAATTAGATGGCAGTGATGTGGTTTTCAATTGGGTAGAACCTGTTTCAGATGGATTAGCTGGTTACAATGTCTATCATGCTTATGACGGTGGTGATTTTGAAGTATTAGAATTTGTTGATGAAACAACCTATACTCACGTTGCTCCAGATCATGGTTTGCATGAGTATTATGTAACCGCAGTATATGTATCTCAGGAATCTGATCCTACAAATACAGTAGAAATAGTTCTTACAGGTATAGGAGAAGACATTAGCCATAAAATACAGCTTTATCCTAATCCTGCCAATGACAGGGTGAATATAAATGCTGGTATGGAAATTGAATCCGTTCAGATTTATAATCACATTGGACAACTTGTTTACGAAACAGCTGTTAGTTCGAAGATTATTAACTTAAATACTTCACAATTTGAGTCTGGACTATATATGTTCAGAATTCATACTGTTGAAGGTATGACAGTTAAATCTATAATAATAGAATAGCAAATTTTAATTTTTTAGAAATGAATTTTAAAACCGTGGAGTGTATTCTTCACGGTTTTATTTATTTTAGATTAAATTTGAATTTATTTTTCCATCAGTATGGTAGAAAAATGAATTTGTATTAAACATCTGTTTTCTTTTTCAATTTTTTAGCATAATAAATCGACAATCCTATTGATATTAATGCAAGAAAAAGCAAGGCAATTACACGATAAACCAATCCGATTCGGGCAAGGTCAACAATGAATAAAAACAAAGCAGCAGCAATCATTGTTGACAGTGCCATATAGCGATATTTTACATTTTTCAAAATCATGCTAAAAACAAAAAACAAAACTGCAGCCACTGTCCAGGAAAGGGTTATATATTGATTAGGGACCAGGTGATAGAGTGTGAATAATAGCATCAAAAAGGCTATTATTAAATAGAAATTCCTGATAAATTCAGTCCGGATGGTCAACCTTTCTTTTTTCCAATTTAATATTCGGGCCGTAACCAGGGCAACAATTGTAAAAGAAATATTCATTCCATTACCAAAAGTTGATGTAGAAAGGTAAACCATTAACAAAATAATAAAAAGTAAACTGTTCATTATCACAATAAACTTACTACGGAACCAGATGGCTATAGATACAACCAGCAAACTTTGAATGGCAAGTAAGAAAAACGCTCGTGGAAAATCATATATACCGTAAACAGTTACACTTAACATGACGAATCCAAATAAGGCATACAACGCGGCAGTGATTTTCCAGTTTGACCGAACCTGCAAAATGATCGAATAAACAAGGCAATAAAGTGCAATGGAACCAGTAAGGAGGATATAATTTTCCTTAAAAAATAATAGGATAAACAATGCTATAAGAAAAACAAAACCAAGTCCGTTGAAGATAATGGATCCAATAATGATGTTATTAGTATACCATTCTTCTTTTTTTGGCATTAATGCTATTAATGAAAAAATTGCCGCTATAAAAAACAGGTAAATGAATCCCGAATGATGATCTGTTATTACCTGTATTGGATGGCCCATCATGGGATTACCCAGCATCCAAAGCAAAATGGTGAAATAAACTAAAAAAATCGAAAGAAAAACCAAACGCATCCATCCAAACCTGTACAACAGAACCATAGCTATTATTGAAACAAATGATGCTAATGATAACATGACATGTGTTGAATCACTTACAAGGGCTGTAAAAATTATCAGAATCAGACCCAATCCAGCTAGCAAAGGGTATATCTTACGTATTGATAAAAACAAAATAACACCACATACAATCAACAGCAGAATCAAAACAACAGCTTTATTTGACAAAAATGGGTTGGTAGTAAAAAAGTGCAATTTAAAGGTGACATAATAAACCAGTAAATAACCATTCAGGTTAAAAATTTTTGCCATAAATGCATTCGAATTGCGAAGGTAGTAAGCAAGAAAAAAT
>DAOVYU010000120.1 GCA_030635465.1 Bacteroidales bacterium
TCAAATGTACATTAATTCAAAGTATATTTTATGTTGCCAGCTCCAAAATCAAGTGTTTTTTGGTATATTTTTGATATTTACAGCTATGGTGTAGTAAACTACATTAATAGTGTATTATTTTAGTTGAAGTAATCAATTAATCCTTATATATTCAACCCTATCCCCAGGATTCAAAGCATTGATCCCATAGTATCTAAACCTATATGAAACTTTCTTTTTATTTTCAGGATCGGTTTCTATACAAATTAGTAATTCTCCTTTTTTAAATTGATCCAATATGTATAATGGAATTAATTCGATTTCAGTAATATCTTCATCCAACAAATCTTCACCATGAGCATGCCAATCATCCGGGTTGTTGTCAAAACAGATTATTGTACGTTCTCTTTCCCAATTTTCAAATGCTATAATGATATTTTCATATATCCTTAATGAAATTCTAGATTTAGTATGTTGCACAATTGGA
Source organism: Bacteroidales bacterium (assembly GCA_030635465.1). Lineage (GTDB taxonomy): Bacteria > Bacteroidota > Bacteroidia > Bacteroidales > JAADJA01 > JAADJA01. The sequence goes on from DAOVYU010000120.1 coordinate 467, forward strand.
AATTGTAACTCTTGAGCATATTCTTGTATTAAATTAAGATCAAACATTGTTCAGTGAACTTTTTAAATTTATATCCCCAATTAGGGTCTGAAGGGATGTAAATATAGTGAAAATATTTATTAAATAGTTATTCTAAACAGCTTTTGCATCCGATGGCGGTCTTTTTCTGCCATTGATTCCAACACATCCATTAACTGCTCTTTTGAATGGTTTCTAAACTGTGATTTAAGCCACCTGACGAGCCTTATCCTCGTTGCAAACGAGGATAAGATTTGGAAAAATACCCTCATAGCTCCAGATAGCTATCGGAACGCGGATGAGATTGGATGAAATCAGAATTAGTTTTTAAAATTTCAAATTGAGCTAATTAAGATTATACTCCAACTGCACTTGTTTCACAATTACATCATTTGGAATAGTTTCTGTTTTTTCAGCAACGGTCTCTCCACTCTTTTTAATTCTCAGGCTTAGCTCACCGGGTGCTGTAACCCTGGCATAAAATTTCACCTTTTCCATGTTGTTGGGAGGCGTAAATTCATGAGAAAAACTTGCTGTTCCATTAAAGTGTACCGGGGCTGATTCGGATTCGGGTTGCAAATAAATAAAAATATTATAATTGCTTAAATCCCCTGTATAATCTGCCTCATAGGTAATAATTGTTTGATCAGGATTATCAGATTGTTCATCATCTTTCGAACAGCCGATGAATACAAAAACAGCTAATATTATGAAAACCTTTCTCATTTTATTTAATTATTAATAAATATCACTTTTTGGATATTGAATTAAGTTATCAAATATATTAATAATATTTGTATATCACTCATTTAGCTCATTCTTTCTAAATTAATTATTGATTACTTATTTTTGCAATCATGCTTATCATCAAAAGGCCACAAACCGATCCATACTTCAATATTGCTGCAGAAGAATATTTGCTGAAGCAGATGGATGAGGATTGTTTTATGGTTTGGCAAAATGAACCTTCCATTATTGTTGGTAAACATCAGAATACACTTGCTGAGATCAATTACAGTTTTGCGAAAGAAAATAACATTCCAGTGGTTAGGAGGATAACAGGTGGAGGTACCGTTTTCCATGACCTGGGGAATTTGAATTTTACATTTATCAGCAGCGGCGAAAAGGGAAAGCTGGTTAATTTTAAGAAGTTTACCCAGCCCATTATTGAAGTGCTGAATCAAATGGGAATTCCTGCCCGTTTTGAAGGTAAAAATGACTTGAGAGTAAATGGACTTAAAATTTCAGGAAATGCAGAGCATGTATATAAAAATAAAGTGTTGCATCATGGTACATTATTGTTTTCTGCCGATCTGAATTTTCTAAAACAAGCCATTAAATCAGTTCCTGAACGGTTTCAGGATAAAGCTGTGCAATCGGTACGAAGTAAAGTCGCAAACATTACTGATTTTATTGAAAGTGATATTTCTATAATCACGTTGAATGAAAAAATTAAAAACCATATCAAAGCAAACAATACAGAAACATCTGAATATTCATTTACTGTAAAAGATATAGCAGGTATAAATAATTTGGTAAAAGAGAAATATAGCACCTGGCAATGGAATTTTGGATATTCACCTGCTTACATGTTTGAAACTAAACTACATTTGTATAAAGAAACTATACCAGTTGAGATATTTGTTAAAAATGGGTTCATTGAAAACATTAAAATTCAAGATAATAAGCCGATAAATATTGATTTTTTGAAGAAGTTGGTTATTGGAGAACATCATGTCTATAATTCTTTGGAATTATTATTTTTCAGGCATTCAGATTATCTTAAAGAGAATGGAGTGAATGTAAAACACTTGGTTGATTTTATGTTTTAATATATTGGGTTGAAGAATAATGTTGAGTTTTGTTGAACATAAGGGAGATGATTCGGTTTCGAATATAAACATCCATGAAGATCTGGAAGAATTAAAATCCAGCTTTGGTTTTACGGGTGATATTAATATAGATGATTCTCACAGGATCATGTATGCAACAGATGCTTCAACTTACCGCGAAATTCCAATCGCAATTGCCTATCCGAAAGACCATAATGATATCAGGATACTGGTTGAATTTGCCAAAATCCATAACTCCTCTATAATTCCAAGAGGAGCTGGAACATCTCTAGCTGGACAGGTAGTAGGGAAGGGGATTGTTGTGGATGTATCCAGATTCATGACAAATATATTGGAGATCAATGTCGAAGAAAAATGGGTAAGGGTGGAACCTGGTGTTGTGCTGGATGAACTGAACATAGTATTGGAACCAGATAGATTGTTTTTTAGTCCGGAAACCTCCACTTCAAATAGATGCATGATCGGAGGAATGGTAGGTAACAATTCATGTGGCGCACATTCATTATTGTATGGAAGTACACGCGATCATTTAATTTCTGTTAAAACAATTTTAAGCGATGGAACAGTAGCAGATTTTCAACCAATTTCAAAAGAGGAATTTATTGAGAAATGTGACCTTGATAATCTGGAAGGTGAGCTGTACAGAAATATAGCAAAAATATTGACAGATGTGGTTAATCAAAAGGAAATAGAGGAACAATTTCCGGATAAAGCAATTCATCGAAGAAATACTGGTTATGCCTTAGACGTTTTATTGGATTCAGAACCTTTTATTGAAAGTGACAATAAATTTAATTTTTGCAAACTTCTTGCCGGGTCAGAAGGCACACTGGCATTTATGACAGAGATAAAATTAAGCCTTGACCCATTACCTCCTCCTGTAAAAGCTTTAATTTGTGTTCATTGTAATTCATTGGAAGATGCACTGAATGGCAATTTAATAGCATTGAAATACCATCCCGGAGCCATTGAGTTGATGGATAAAGTGTTGATGGATTTAAGCAAAGAGAACATTACACAAAACAAAAACCGCTTTTTCATTGAAGGTGAGCCAGCAGCCATGTTGATAATTGAATTTGAAAGGGATACTAAAGACGAAATTTTATCCATTGCAGAAAAACTGGAAGCTGAATTGCGGAAAGCAGGATTTGGAGTTCATTTTCCTGTAATTTTTGGAGATGATATTCCAAAAGTTTGGGCGGTCAGGAAATCGGGATTAGGTTTGCTCTCTAATATACCCGGTGATGCTAAACCTGTTCCTTTTGTTGAAGATGCAGCAGTGAAACCACAGGATTTACCAAAATATATTGAGGAGTTTAAGTTATTGTTGGATAAGTATCAGCTGGATTGTGTATATCATGCACATATCGCAACGGGTGAGTTGCATTTACGTCCGGTATTAAATTTGAAGAAAAAAGAAGATGTTGAGGTATATTATCAACTAGCAGAAGAAACAGCGAAGCTTATTAAAAAATTCAAAGGTTCATTGTCTGGTGAACATGGTGATGGCAGACTTCGCAGTGAATTTATTCCCTTGATGATTGGGGAGCAAAATTATATTCACTTAAAACAAATAAAACGAACCTGGGATCCGGAAAATATTTTTAATCCAGGAAAAATTATTGATTCTCCCAAAATGAATTCCTCTTTGAGGTATAAATCTGGACAGAGAACCAAAGAAATTGAAACATTCTTTGATTTCTCAAAAGATCAGGGGTTTTTAAGAAGTGTGGAGAAATGCAATGGATCTGGTGATTGCAGGAAATCGGAGGTCATTGGTGGAATCATGTGCCCGAGTTATATGGCATCACATGATGAGCACACGACCACACGCGCCAGGGCAAATATGTTGAGGGAAATTATTACCCAATCAGATGAAAGTAATCCATTCGACAGCAAGGAACTTTTTGATATACTGGATTTATGTTTATCGTGTAAAGGTTGTAAATCAGAATGCCCATCCAATGTGGATATGACCAAATTAAAAGCTGAGTTTTTACAACATTATTACGATGCCAATGGTACACCATTTAAAGTAAAAACAATTGCAGGTATCAGCCGAATCAATAAACTTGGTTCCATTTTTCCGATGTTTAGCAATCTGATCTTAGGCAATAAACTTACTTCTGGAATTTTAAAAAACATGCTGGGTATTGCCCCTCAAAGAAGTCTTCCAAAATTATATAGAATTACTCTGAAGTCATGGATTGCCAGGCAATTAAAAAACAACGGATTATCTTCTGGTGCTAAGGGCAAAGTTTATTTATTTGCCGATGAATTCACAGATTATAATGATACCAAAATTGGTATAAAGGCTTTTCAGGTTTTAACAAAACTTGGATACCAGGTTGAGCTACCCAATCATATTGAGAGTGGCAGAACTTATATTTCGAAAGGGATGATAAGGAAAGCCAAATCAATTGCTAATAGTAATATTGAAAGCTTACAAGAGGTGATCAGTGATAAACATCCATTAATAGGTATTGAACCTTCTGGTATTTTAACATTCAGGGATGAGTATCCTGATCTTGTGGATGGGAAAAATAAAATCGCTGCAAAAAAAATTGCCAAGTTCACTTTTTTATTTGATGAATTTATTGAAAGGGAAATTGAAAAAGGGAATATTATTTCAGAGCAATTTACAGATGCTAAAAAGTCGATAAAACTGCATGGTCATTGCCACCAAAAAGCCATTGCATCAATGAAACCTTCTATAACAATGTTAACTTTGCCAATAAATTATAAGGTTAAAGAAATTAAATCTGGCTGTTGTGGTATGGCAGGTGCTTTTGGATATGAAAAGGCACATTATGATTTGTCTATGAAAATTGGAGAATTGGTGTTGTTTCCCGAGGTCAGAAAATCTGATCCGGATGTAATTATTGCTGCACCCGGAACAAGTTGCCGACAGCAGATAAAAGATGGAACCGGAACCAA
>DAOVYU010000014.1 GCA_030635465.1 Bacteroidales bacterium
AAAAACGACGCACCATTCAGAAACAATTAGATGATTCATTGGCAGAAGCTAACAAAGCAGCAAAGGAAATAGGAACACTTTATAAGCAGGGAAAAGCAGAAGATGCCAATGCGATGAAGGCACGTTCGGCTGAGTTAAAAACCATATCGAAAGAGTTAAGTCTTCAACTTGATAAAATTGTTGAAGAGTTAAATGCAAAACTAATCCAGATCCCCAATGTTCCGCATCCGTCTGTTCCAAAAGGAAAAACAGAAGATGATAACGAAATGATACATCAAGAGGGTACCATTCCGGAACTTCACCAAAATGCTGTACCACACTGGGACCTTATCGAAAAATACGATATAATTGATTTTAATCTGGGGAATAAAGTTTCCGGTGCCGGATTTCCTTTTTATAAAGGTAAAGGGGCTAAATTGCAACGGGCTTTGATCAATTATTTCCTCGACAGGGCATTGGACGCAGGTTACACAGAATTTCAACCACCTTTGCTTGTTAACGAGGATTCAGGATATGGAACCGGTCAATTGCCGGATAAAGATGGACAGATGTATCATGTGGGTTTGGATAATCTTTATTTGGTGCCAACTGCAGAAGTCCCAATTACTAATATTTACCGCAATACCATTTTAAAAGCAGATGACCTGCCCATAAAAAATGTGGCCTATTCCTCTTGTTTCCGTCGTGAAGCTGGTTCCTGGGGAGCACATGTTCGTGGGTTAAACCGTTTGCATCAGTTTGATAAAGTTGAGATTGTGCATATTGTTCATCCTGATAAATCATATGATATATTGGAAGAAATGAAAGAGCATGTAGCTTCCCTGGTACGTGAACTAAATTTACCTTTTAGAATAGTCAGATTATGTGGTGGCGATTTGAGTTTTACTTCTGCTTTAACTTATGATTTTGAAGTATATTCTGCTGGTCAGAAAAGGTGGCTTGAAGTAAGTTCTGTATCTAATTTTGAAAGTTTTCAGGCAAACCGGATGAAACTTCGATTTAAAGATAGTGATGGAAAAACAAAAATAGCTCACACACTAAATGGAAGTGCCCTGGCACTGCCTCGTATATTAGCGGCTTTACTCGAAAACAATCAAACTGCTGATGGAATTAAGATTCCTGAAGTTCTGCAGCCTTATACAAAATTTGAGATAATTAACTAATAAAAGCATTTATAGAACAAAATTTACAAATCTGGTTTTATTATAAACCTTTAAAGTGAATACTTGTTAATATTTAATATGCGTTGAAATTTAAACTTATTTCATCCGTTTTACGAAAAACGATTTTAATGAATAGCAAAACACTTTCCATATGGATTATTATTTATTTGATGGGAATTGTTGTGGGATTTTCTCAAGAAGATATTTTAAAACCTGTTGAAATTCATCCGCCCAGACCTGGAGTCCAGCAACAACAACCCAAAGAAAGTGATGCCCAGCTTGCAGCACAATATTACAGAAAGAAAGAATTTGATAAAGCGGTGATATTGTATGCCAAATTGTACAAAGAAAAGAATAGCAACATTTATTACACATATTATTTGTATTGTTTAGTTGAACTGGAAGACTATAAAGAAGCTGAAAAACTTGTAAAAACACAAATTAAAAAATTTCCTACCCGACCTAAGTACCAGGTTGACCTGGGATTTGTGTATACCCAAAAAGGGGATTTGAACAAAGCCAAAAAGCAATATGAAGTAGCCCTAAAAAATTTACCCCCTGACCGAAATCGAATCATTGAGTTAGCCAATGCATTTATGGTTAGAAGTCAATTGGAGTATGCTGCAGCTACTTATAAACGAGGGAGCGAGATATTGCCAGGTTATCCATTTTACCTTGAATTGGGAAATTTATACAATCAGGTTGGCAATTATTCGGAGATGGTAGAGGAATACCTGAATTATGTTGACTTTGATTATTTGAATATTTCAATTGTTGAACATAAGTTACAGACTAAACTCAGTGATGATCCTGATAATGTAGTTAGTGAATTATTGCGAAAATCCTTATTAAAACGCGTACAGAAAAATCCGGATAAATTATATTATGCAGAAATGCTAATGTGGCTGTCAATACAGGAAAAGGATTTTGAAATGGCATTTTTACAGGCCAAATCAATAGATAGGCGACAAAGTGAGGAAGGAGAACGCATTTTTAAACTGGCTGAAATTTGCCTGGCAAATCAGCAGTATGAAATTGCCATTGAAGCATATGATTATATTCTTAGAAAGGGAAAAAGTAATTACTTGTACCTGGATGCAACTATTGGTAGACTTAATGCGCGTTATCTTAAAGCCACCGAATCATATGATTATTCAATGGCTGATTTGATTGATGTAGAGAATGATTACATCAATATGCTGGAGGAATATGGTAAATCACCTTCCATGATCAAAGTAATGCAGTACCTGGGTCATCTACAGGCATTTTATCTTGACAAGACTGATGACGCTATCAGTATTTTATATGAGGCTATCGCAATTTCAAATGCTGCTCCTGCTGCTGTAGCCGAGTGTAAAATTGAGTTGGCTGATATATTGGTGTTCGTTGGAGATGTTTGGGAAGCTAAATTACTATATGGTCAGGTAGAAAAAGCTTATAAGCATGATCCATTGGGGCATTTTGCAAAATATAAAAATGCAAAATTATCTTTTTATATAGGTGAATTTGAGTGGGCAAAAGCACAGCTGGATGTATTAAAAGCGGCTACTTCCAAATTAATTGCTAATGATGCCTTGCGTTTTTCTGTTTTGATCAGTGATAACATTGGTATGGATTCATCCACAGTTGCACTGGAAATGTATGGTCGAGCTGATTTATTGTTATACCGAAATCAGCCTGATTTGGCTTTACAGACCCTGGATTCTATTTTTGAATTGGCTTCCTGGCATCCTATATTTGATGAAGTGTTACTAAAGAAAGCTGAAATTAAGATTAAACAACGTGATTTTGAAATGGCCGCTGAATATCTTACTAAAATTGTGGATGACTATTCATATGATATTACAGCGGATAATGCTCTATTTTTATTAGCCGAATTAAATGAAAAACAATTTCTTAATACGGATAAAGCCATGCAATTATATCAGAAGCTGATGCAAGATTATCCAGCCAGTTTGTTTACCGTTGAAGCACGAAAGCGATATCGAAGTTTGCGTGGTGATTTTGTTGAAGAAGAAATTTAATTATTAAAGCCAATCCAAGTAACAAGCAACCAGCGTATGGTCCAACCCAAAAAACATTTAGGTCAACATTTTTTAATGGATAAAAATATTGCCCGGAAAATTGTATCGAGCTTAAGACCTGATACAACTAATGTATTGGAAATTGGTCCGGGAACGGGAGTTCTTACTGGTATTTTGCTTGAAGAAGATATAAAAAATTTAAAGGTTATTGAAATTGATAACGAGTCGATTATCTATTTAAAAACAACTTATCCCCGGTTTTCTGATAATATCGTTTCGGGTGATTTTTTAAAATATAACCTGGCAGATATTTTTCAGGATAACTTTTCAGTGATTGGTAATTTCCCATATAATATATCCAGTCAGATACTGTTTAAAGTTTTAAATTACAGAAATCAGGTGGATGAAGTAGTAGGAATGTTTCAAAAAGAAGTTGCTGAACGCATTGCCTCTCCCCATGGTAATAAAAAACACGGAATTCTAAGTGTCCTCGTCCAGGCATTTTATTCAATCGAATATTTATTCACAGTTAGTGAACAGGTGTTTTTCCCCCCTCCAAATGTTAAATCAGCAGTAATCAGATTAAAACGAAATGAAATTAAAACTTTAGATTGTGATGAAAAAATATTTTTCAACCTGGTAAAAGCGGGATTTAACCAGAGGCGAAAAACTTTACGAAATTCGCTTGGAAGTTTTACTTTCCAAAAGAATGAAAGAATAACAGAATTGTTAAGTAAGCGGGCTGAACAACTACCTGTTAATGAGTTTGAAATTCTTGCCCAATCAGTTGTAAATTGAAATAAAAAAAAGAAACCCCAATTTTAATCAGGGTTTCCTCCGTTATTCGTATTAATCTTCATAAAGTGTAGAATCCTACACCTTAAATCTACTCTTCATTACACCTGTTAATACAATCGATGATCTCGGTAAGTGTAACACTTTTAAGAGAGTAAAATATTTTTTTACCTTCTCTTTTTGAGACCAAAATACCCTTATTTTTAAGAATATTCAGGTGGTGAGATGCTGAAGCTTGCTCAATATCCAAAGCACTATAAATTTCTGTTACGCTCATCTTGCTTTTTTCATTCAGCAAATCGATGATGGCAATACGCATTGGATGTGCAATAGCACGCAGTTTGCTTGCAGCCATTTCCAGTTTTGTGATGTCTAGGACTAATTTCGCCATAATTCGTTAGTGTTATTTTATTTTACGCGCAAAGGTAAAAAAAATATTATAGACAAGTAAATATGTAGATATTTAGAATTATTTTAATTAATTATGTACAATTTGAAATTGATATTTAATCGATAAACAGTGAAGTAAACTCAAAATTAGTCCCATCAAATAATCCCTGGTCACTCAGTTTTAATTCAGGAATAACCAGCAGGGCCATAAAAGATAAGGTCATATAAGGGGCATGAAGTGGTGATCCTAATTTCTTTGCTGATTTGTTTAAGGCTTTATAAGTTTCAGCAATTTTATAACCATTTTCATTCGACATTATCCCGGCTACCGGTAGGGGTAAATGCAAATGAAAATTACCGTCGATCAATGAAATGCCCCCTTTTGTTTTTATTAGCAGGTTGATAGCCTTAGTAATTTCCTGGTCGTTTGTCCCAACTGCAATAATATTATGACTATCATGAGCAACTGTTGATGCAATTGCACCTTTCTTCAATCCAAATCCATTTACAAATCCTATAGCTGGAGAGGCGGTTTTATATCGGTTTAGCACAACAATTTTTAAAATATCATTTTCTGTGTCGCTTATCACAATTCCATTTTCGATTTTGGCTTTTATAGTTAATTTTGGAGTGATGAGTTGCCCATCCAGGGCTTTCAATACTTGAATGGATTCACCCGAAGCATTTACTTCAAGATCTTTGTCAATTAAAGGAGAAGCAGTAAATATATTTGGTGTTGAAGCTGGTGAAGGATTCAATAATGATTTTCCATTTTCAGCTACATGTTCGCCATCAATGAAAGTGGATTTAATTGTAAAGTTTTTAAAATTATCGATAATGATCATGTCAGCTGCATCTCCTTTTTGTAGCAAACCAACATTTAGATCATAATGTTTGATAGGATTATATGTACAAACTTTTAATAGTTTCAGGGGATCATAACCTAATTTTATGGCTCTTTTAATTACTAGATTAATATGTCCATCTACCAAATCATCGGGATGTTTGTCGTCAGAACACAGCATGATTTTATCAGGAAATGTGTTGATCAGTGGAATCAAAGTTTCAAAGTTTTTTGCAGCACTACCCTCACGAATCTGTACTTTCATTCCATAGGATATTTTTTCCTCTGCTTCTCCTATGGTGAAACATTCATGATCAGTCGAGATACCGGATTGTATGTATTTTTTTATCTCTTCACCAGATAAACCGGGAGCATGACCATCTACAGGTTTATTGTAGTTTCTGGCAACATTGAGCTTTAACATTACTTCCTTGTCTTCATAAATTACACCCGGAAAATTCATCATTTCAGACAAGTAATGAACCTCATCCATTTTCAACAGTTGTTCTACATCTTTTGCATCCAAATGAGCACCTGATGATTCAAAGGTTGTAGCTGGAACACAGGAAGGTGCTCCAAAATAAAATTTAAAAGGAACCTGTTTACCATTTTCGATCATATATTCTACACCTTCAATTCCAAGTACATTGGCTATTTCATGTGGGTCAGATACTGTGGCTACTGTACCATGAGTGACTGCTATTCGGGCAAATTCTGCAGGTGTCAGCATGGAGCTTTCAATATGTATGTGTGCATCAATCAGTCCGGGAAGGATGTATTCATCAGATTCGGTATCTTCTTCTATAATATTTTCAATTAATCCGTTACTAACTATAATTGTACCCTGGTAAATCCGTTCTTTTATAACATCAACTATGTTTCCTGATAATCTAAATGTAGGTTTCATTTATTTATTTTTACTTGAAATACAAAAATAGACTATTTGACCATTTATTAAAAAATCCTTATACCTTTGAAAAAGGAAATAGAAAGGAATAATAATAAGCTGTTCAGATACGAACAATGGATGTATTTTTCTGAACACCTTTTAATAATCACATACAATTGTTATTCCGTGATAATTTAGTTGTCAGTATTTTATGAGCGTGGCATATTTTTAGATAATTCAATATGTTCAAATTAAAAAAAGACATTTGTATGGCTTCAACAGCAAGAGTTCAAATTTTAAATCTGGTACAGGAAAGATTTGAGGTTAATCAGTTAAAACTTATAAGTATTCTATTTCTTTTATTGCTTTTTCTATTATTTTCGATAAGGGTAAATGCTCAGGAAACAAAAGAGTGGTCGTTGGAAGAGTGTATCAATTATGCGTTAGAGCATAATATCAGTTTAAAGCAGCAAGACCTGAATATTGATTATCAGCAGGAGTTATTATTGCAAAGTAAACTTGGGGTTTTGCCAAATGTAAATGGTTTTATTTCGCATGGATACAACTGGGGGCAGCGTGTTGACCCTTTTACAAATGAATTTGCTACTGACAGGGTACGTTCAAATAACCTGTATGTCCAGGGCGATTTAAACATTTTCAGTGGTTTGCAGCAGATCAATAAAATTAAACGTAACATGCTGAATTTACAGGCCGCTCAATATGATGCAGATTATTATAGTGATGAAATTTCTATAACTGTGGCCATGGAATACCTGCAAACGCTCTATTATTTGGAGTTTGTTGATATGGCATACAATCAGCTGGATATTACCAATCAGCAAGTAGACCGGACTAGCAAACTTGTTGAAGCAGGAACACTAGCTAAAGGCGACTTGTTAATCATTGAGGCGCAGCAGGCATCCGAAGAATTATCAGTAGTTGAAGCTGAAAATAATCTGGCACTTTCTTATCTGAACTTAACACAGTTACTTGAATTGGATACTCCTGAAGGATTCTTTATTGAAAAACCTGAACTGGGGTTAATTGACCAACCTGAAATTTTTACACCTGAGCAAATATTTGGAATAGCAGTTGAATACCGTCCTGAAATTAAGAGTGCTGAGGTAAAAGTAGAAAGTTCAGAGAGAGATTTAGGGGTTGCCAGGGGAACCTATTATCCATCATTAAGTTTGAATGGTTCCATTGGTTCGGGTTATTCTGGGGCAAATTATCTTTATAATAATCCAACCCTATCTCTAGATGATGAACCTTTTGGAGAAACTGCAAGTAATGAATTTGTTTTTCCATACGAAGTTAAGTTTGAATCACGAAGCTCAAAAGCCTTTGGTGATCAGTTAAATGACAATTTGAATGAATCGGTTTCCTTAAATCTCCGTATCCCTATTTTTAATGGCTGGGCGAGCCGATCCTCTGTAGCTCAAGCAAAAATTGGCATTGCCAATGCCGACCTGGAATTACAACAGCAAAAGCGCGATTTATATAAAGTCATCCAACAGGCATATAATGATGCTGTAGCTGCAGCCAAAAAACATAAGGCAGCTGATAAACGTGTGAATGCTACGCAGGAGTCTTTTAACTATTCTGAACAAAAATTTAATGTGGGCTTGATCAATTCTGTTGAATACAATGATGCCAAAAAGGAAGCCAATAATGCACTTTCTGAATTAATCCAGGCAAAGTATGATTTTGTATTCAGGATTACAGTAATAGACTTTTATATGGGTAAACCCATAACGCTGGAGAGATAAAATTTTGTTAACGATTGATAAATATAGCGCAGGGAATATTTTTCTGTGCTATTGTTTTTTTGCCCGAATAATTCATAGTTAAAATGAATGAATTTTTTTTACTTTCGCACATGATTTAAAATTCAACCTAAACGCGTATATACATGGTTACCAAATCAAAAAAGAAACGGTTTTTTATATGGGGAAGTATAGCATTGATCATTATATTATTGATTGTTGCTGTTACCCAAAAAAAAGGTACAGGTGAAACCAAGGTTACTACTGAACTAGTTAAAAGTCGCACAATTGTAGAGAGTGTTTCGGCAAATGGTAAAATCCAGCCAGAAGTAGATGTTAAGATAAGTCCGTATATTTCGGGTGAAGTTGTTGAGTTGTATGTTAAGGAAGGAGAGAAAGTTACTAAAGGTAAATTACTGGCCAAGATCGATCCGGAGATTTATATTTCAAGTTATGAACGTACGGAGGCTTCATTACAGATGCAAAAAGCAAATCTGGCAAATGCAAAAGCTCGTAAGGCACAAGCAAAAGCACAATTTGTAAAGGCAGAAGAAGATTTTAAACGAAATAAAAAACTTTTTGACCAACAGGTGATCTCGCAGTCAGATTTTGATGGGGCAACATCTGCTTTTGCCGTTGCCAAAGAAGAGGTAACAGCTGCTAAGGAAAATGTAAAAGCTGCTGAATTTTCTGTAAGCAGTACCGAAGCATCATTAAGAGAAGCAAAAGAGAATCTTACCAGAACTTCTATTTATGCTCCGAATGATGGTACAGTTTCTCGCTTAAGTATAGAAAAGGGAGAACGGGTAACTGGAGCTTCACAATTTTCATCCGGAACTGAGATTATGCGGATTGCCAATCTGGAACGAATGGTTGTAAATGTTGAAGTTAATGAGAATGATATTGTTAGGGTAAGTATGTATGACACATGTATTATAGAAGTGGATGCTTATTTAACACATAAATTTAAAGGTATTGTTACTGAAATTGCCACTTCTGCAAATGTGATTGGAGTCAGCGCTGATCAGGTTACCAATTTTGAAGTGAAAATATTAATACTGGAAGACTCCTATCAGGATCTGGTAAAAGCAGAAGACATCATTAAATCACCCTTTCGTCCTGGGATGTCGGCAACGGTAGATATACAAACTGAAACTGCACCAAATATTATCACTGTTCCAATACAGGCTGTAACAACTCGCTCGGATACTACCGGGAATGAAAAAATGAATAAGGAAGAGGGAGAAGATGATGTGGTGGAGGATATAGAAATAGGTGATAAGGGAGATGAAGAATTCTTGGAATATGTATTTCATTATGTAGATGGGAAAGCAGAAATCATAGAAGTTAAAACCGGTATCCAGAACAATATGTATATCCAAATATTGGAAGGATTAGAAATTGATCAGGAGCTAATAGTAGGACCATACAGGGCCGTGTCGAAAAAGCTCAAAGATGGAGATGCTGTGGAAAAGGTTGATAAGAAGGATTTGTTTAAGAAGGATTAAAGGTGAATTTCTTCATAAACTTGATATTATTTCATCCCAAAATTAATTTCGATAAATATTTATAACATGTGGGTATAAGGGATATAGGGGGAATAGGGGACGATCTAATTTATTATTGCCCTATTTTCACTATCCCCCAATTTCATTATTAATACTAACTTTGCCCACCAATGACACTCATCCTTTCCATAGAAACTGCAACACCGGTCTGTTCGGTGGCATTAGCTCAAAACAATAATATATTAGGCGTAAAAGAATCTACTAAAAAGAACTCCCATTCAGAGATTGTAACTGTGTTTATTGATGAATTGATGAAAGAAAATCAATTTTCTTTTAAAGATTTGGATGCAGTAGCTGTTAGCAAAGGACCCGGTTCATATACCGGTTTACGCATCGGTGTATCCACAGCTAAAGGAATGTGCTATGCATTGGAGATCCCATTGATTTCGGTTAATACACTTCAATCGTTGGCATTTGGAACTTCTCAGATTAATATCCAAAAATCTGGTTTGCCGATTTTGTTTTGTCCTATGCTCGATGCCCGCAGGATGGAGGTGTATTGTGCTTTGTTTGATGAAAATATCAACGAAGTTAGAGAAACAAAGGCAGAGATCATTGAACCGGATTCATTTCAAACTTATCTTGAATCAAGCCAGGTAATCTTTTTCGGGGATGGTGCCGACAAATGTAAAGAGGTGATCCAACACAAAAATGCAATCTTTCTGGATGATGTTTTTCCTTCGGCTGCAAATATGATGACTATCATCTTTAAAAAGTACCAAAATCAAAAATTTGAAGATGTGGCTTATTTTGAACCTTTTTATTTGAAAGATTTTATTGCAGGTGTACCTAAGGTGAAGGGATTGAAATAATTTTTCAGTGAATTTAGCTTGTGTTTTCAAGGTATATCTTCTTCAATACAAGGCTGGTTAATTTTATTCTTCTACCTTGAGGATGAATATTTGTGGATATCCCGGTCCCATTGTTGTACAAAACATACCTTCCCCTTGTTCCGGTTCCCTGAATTCTACTTTGATCTTTGTACCTGGGACTTTGTATTGTTCCGGTAAATTTATTTCGTAATAGGTATTGTTAAAAGTATTTTCGGGCAATCCGGTAACATTTTCATCAAACCTGATTAGAAACGCATCACCACAATCCATTCCCTTACTAAGAATTGTTACATTGTAAAATTGCTCATCCTTAGCATCATCATTTTTATTACATGAAGCTATCAAGAAAGTTAACCCGAATAGGATTAATAATATAGTTTTCATAATTCCT
>DAOVYU010000232.1 GCA_030635465.1 Bacteroidales bacterium
TATTGTCAGTATCTACTTTTTCAACATGTGCATTTACCAGGTCTATTCTATTTTTAGTCCAAAACCAGTCCTCATATGGTTTGGTATGCTCATATTTCATATGACCCATATAAATGTACATCAAAGCAGTTCTGGAAAAAAAATGGCCAGTTTCAGATGAAATCACTGTGATTTTATGATCACTCAGCTTGCGAATATTTCGAGCTGCAGTAATACCTGAAATGCCATTTCCTATAATTGCAATGTGTTTCATAATAAGCATTGATTGTGCGTTTAGACGCAAGGGGTAGAAATTCCTTACTTAAAATCTACCTGTCATGATGATGAATAAACAGGTAGTAATTAAAAATGTTAAAGGTAAAAAATTAATTACAATACCGCTTCATCACATGATAGGATTCCTGAATGCCTAATTCACCTGCAGTGCTCATACTTTCACAACCTACAGTTTTTAAGTTTAGGTAAATCAGTATCAAACCTTTGTTATAATAGGCTTCTGAAAACATGGGTTCAAATTCCAATGCCTTTTCATAGTCGCTTACCGATCCCCAATAATCCCCAATGATACATTTTACATAGCCGCGGTTAAACAAAGCATAAAAGAAATCAGGGTCCAGTTCAAGGACTTTATTATAATCATTCAGAATCTCTTCATAGGAGTGTTCAAGAAAGGTTGTGTCATAAGTAGATTGTGGTACAACGGGTTGAATGAAATTGGCATTTAATTGGTACTGAGATTCATATTCATCACTAAGCAATTCAGTCAGTTTAAACCTGATATTGGCCCGGTTAAAATAAGCCAGTATATAATCCGGATCAAGCATGATGGCAATGTCATAATCCTGCAGTGCTTTGTTATAATTCTGCATATTGGCATAAATTTCTGCCCGATTATAATAATTCATCGGATCACTTGGGTTTGCCCTTATTTTTTGTACAAGTGTATCGAGCTGAGTGTCGGCTATATTGCCTGACATTCTATCTTGTGTACTGCTAAGAGAGATAACTTCAGAATGATAAACCGGTTTTTCAAAAGTATCGAACAAACGGATGGTTTCCACACTTTTTGAATACACAACAGTAGTAAAAATGGGTTGTAATTCAATTTGAACGATCTGATCCTGTATCCTGACATTATCAGCTCCTTTGTCATAAAACTCACCACTGAATGCTATGATCCTTTTGAGGTACATTTCTTCTTCCAGCTTAAGACTGTCGTTGTCGTTGAAATTAAATTTATTGATAGAATAGGCCATATTGTAATCTTCTTCAGCACCAAAATAATCCTGAAGTGCTTTCCTGGCCTTTGATCGTTCGTAATAGGCATCGGCAAAATCAGGATATATTTCTATGGCTTTAGAATAGTCGATTATAGCACCTTGAAAATCACTTTCAGATGCCTTTAGTTTACCACGGTATAAATAAACCACTATATTTTCGGGATTCATGGCAAGTACCTTATCCAGATCTTCTATTCCTCCCTGAATATCCTCAGTCCCAATTTTTAATATAGCCCTGTTGTAATAAGCGTATGAATTATATGGTGATAGTTCGATTACCTTGTTAAGATCATAAAAAGCATTTGTAGTATCATCCAGTTCCATATAGGCTTGTGCCCGGTTGAACAAAGCATATGAATCATCATTATTAATGGAGAGGGCTTTATTAAAATCTACCAGTGCGGAATCGGGTTCTTTGATTTCCATCCACACAGCACCTCGTTGCACATAACCATAAGTATTTTCAGGTTTTTTTCGAATAGCAATATCCAGATCTTTTATGGCTTCCTCATATTGTTCAATACCTGCCTTTGCCATTCCACGCATTAGAAAAACGTTCTCTTTTGTAAATTTTAATTCAACAGCTTTGTTACAGTCGGTAATTGCTGATTCATACTCATCAATGTAAAGGTAGGTTCGTGCCCGGTTTAAGTAATAAAAGGCGTTTTTTGGATCAATTTCGATGGCTGTTTCAAAATCTTCGAAGGCACCACCAAAGTTATACTGTTCACTTCTGGTGATGGCCCTGTAATGATATATTTCAGGATTAAAAGGATCGTAAACTGAAGCTTGTGTGAAATCTTTTTCTGCACCAATAAAATCATCCAGACTGTATTTTGCATAACCTCTTAAAAAATAACCTTCATAAGAAGCTGGCCTGTGTTTGATTGAATTATTAAAGTATTTAATGGCTTCTGTGTAGTTTTCTTTTTCCAGCTCAATCTTACCGAATTGCAAATAGTTTCCAAAGCGTTGTGCAATAATTTCTGGTTGAGACAGAAAAGCCATGAACATCAATATCACAATCAACTTCTTGTGAATGGTTTTAAGGGAATGATTATATAATAACTGCATTAAACTTGCGAACTCAATTTTAAATAAAAACGAAATTATGATTATTTATTGCAAACATACAAGATTTAAAAGTGTTCAAAAATGTTTTCAACAAACAGTTTATTTGATTCAATGAGTGATTATAGAAAAATTGTGGTTTCAAGTTATCGGATGAGACCTTTATTTGAATGAAGAGAAATATTTTTGCAGAAAATTTTAAAATTCTTTAAATTAGTCACCAAAAACAACCCTCATGAGAGTTGAACAGTTTAATGCTGTAGACCTAACTTTTTATAAAGAAATTATTGAAAACCTTTGTGCCATAGTATATACATATGATGTGAAGACTCAGGAGTATATCTGGGGCAATGAAAAATATTCTGAAATCTTAGGCTATTCATACGAAGAAGTTCATTTAAATGCGCATGATTTTGCCAAAAACTATTTTCATCCGGACGATATAGTTATACTACAGCAAAGAAAAGATCATTTCAGTAAAAATAATACAGATGTATGGTCAGGTGTTTACAGGATCAAACATAAAGATGGACATTACATTTGGGTTTACTCAAAAATAAAAGTTTATAAAAGAGATGAGAAGGGAAACCCTACCCAATTATTGGGTATTGTAGTGGATGCTGCTGAAAGTTTTGAAACACGTATAAGAATTGCGGAACTTTTTAAAGAAAGGATCAGACATGAAAATCGTGATCTCATATGTAATCTTACCCTCAGAGAACTTGAAATAATCAGATTAATAGCAGCAGGAGATACCTATCTTGAAATTGCAGAAAAACTCTCAATCCAACCCGATACCGTTAACAAACACCGTAAAAACATTCTGGAAAAACTAAAGCTGAACAATATAGCCTCATTAATCTCATTTGCCAAAGAAACAGGATTGGCTTGATATTCTTCTCCAAATATTCCCCATTTGGGGAATTGACATTTACATACATTACTGCTATCTTCCCCTCGCTAAAAAAATGATCAGATTTCATAAAAATCTTTATAAAAAAGGAGGTACAAAATGAAAAAGAAAAATTTTCTTTTAAATCTGTTAATTGTTGTGTGTTTAATTGCTACTTCAACAACCCAGCTTGTTGCACAGGAAGATACTAGCATATTTGATGAGCTTTCTGACTTCATGGAAAAGTATGAAAAAAAGTGTCCGGATGTTGCATCAGCTTTTTATAGTTTACATGATACCATCGTCAACCAGGAAGGAAAATTAAGTATCAAAGAAAAGGAGTTTATTGCTTTGGGTATAGCTATATCTGCAAGGTGTGAGTATTGTATCTATTTTCATACAGCCCAGGCAAAAAGAAGTGGCGCTACCGATGAAGAAATATTAGAAGCAGCATCTGTAGCTGTTTATATGGGTGGTGGACCGGCATTTTCATATATAAAATATGTTGTTGATGCCCTTGAGGAACTTGCTGTAATGAAAGAAAAAGAGGACAATATTGAAAAGTGATAATTTTTGATTTGAGTTAGAGCTTCCGGCTAGCAGTCATTTTTCACATTTGACTTTTGACATTAAACATTTTTCACTAACAAATATTCCCCATTTGGGGAATTGACATCGGCTGTTTATTTTCTTATTTTGCTTGCCTGAAATAATGATCTATTATCTCGATTGAGATCTAAAATTGAAAGTTATGAAAAGAATTACCCTTTCTATGGTTATGATAACTTTAGCCATAGCTGTTATAGCA
>DAOVYU010000160.1 GCA_030635465.1 Bacteroidales bacterium
AACCATTTCATGAAGGATGGGGAGGATTTCACTGGTCGGGAGAGTATTGTTTTAATTTGGGTGTTGGTTTTGTTAGCATACCTCACAACCTTGGAAAGACATGGTTCCCCTGTATAGATGATTTTCAGGATAGGGCATATTATACAATATATGCGACTGTTGATGCCGGGAAGGATGCAGTTTGTGGCGGTTTGTTGGAAGAAATTGTTGACAATGGAAATGGAACCTATACCTACAAATGGGTTTTAGGTCAAACAATTCCTACATATTTAGCTTCAGTGGCTGTCGGTGATTATGCCAGGTGGACTGATACTTATAATGGTATCAACGAAGATGTCCCTATTGAAATCTGGGTTAAACCTTCTGATTCAAGTGATGTAGATGGCTCTTTTCAAAACCTCAATGAAATCTTGTCCATATTTGAAGATAAATTCGGACCCTATCGTTTTGACCGCGTAGGATATGTAGGTACAGCTATAGGAGCTATGGAACATGCCTGTAATATTGCTTATCCACATTCATCCATTAATGGGGGATTGGGAAGCGAGTCATTACTAGCCCATGAATTAGCTCATATGTGGTTTGGAGATAATGTTACCTGTGCCAGTGCTGAAGATATGTGGATCAATGAAGGATGGGCTACTTTTTTTGATGCCATCTATCAGGAATTCTTGTATAGCAGAGCCCAATACATGGAATTTATCCGTGATAAACACAAAGAAGTGATTCAATTTTGCCATACACAAAGTGGTGATGGGTATTTTTTCCCATTAAATCAGATACCTCAAAATGTTACTTATGGAATGAGTGCTTACGA
Source organism: Bacteroidales bacterium (assembly GCA_030635465.1). Classification (GTDB taxonomy): domain Bacteria; phylum Bacteroidota; class Bacteroidia; order Bacteroidales; family JAADJA01; genus JAADJA01. The sequence goes on from DAOVYU010000160.1 coordinate 818, forward strand.
TAGGGGTTGTATCATGGCTCATACACTGAGAGGATATCTTGGTGATGAGGTTTTCTTTGATGCCATGACAGCCTTTAATGAGGAATATAAATACAATCATGCTTCGTCCGAAGATATGCGTGATTTTTTAACAAATCATACGGGAACAGATATGACAGGTTGGTTTGATAATTGGATTTTAAATTCTGGAACACCGCATTATTCCATCGATTCATTTTCAGTAATTCCATCTACTGGCAATACTGATGTGACAGTCTATTTGAGACAAAGGAGGCATGGCCCAGAATTTATCGGTAATGGGAATAAAGTTGAATTGACTTTGATGGATGATAGTTGGAATCAGATAACTGAAAATATCATGTTTGATGGACAGTTTGGAACAGCCTCCTTTAATCTTCCAATTACTCCTGAAGCTGTTTTTGTTGATTTAAATGAATTGATAGCTGATGCTACAACAGATTACAGTCGTAAAATAACTGGCCTTGGAGATATAAACTTTACGAATTGTTATTTTAAACTGGATGTTCAGAATATTAGTGATTCCATTTTTTTCAGGGTAGAACATAACTGGACACCTCCCGATAGCATTAAAAATCCTATTCAGGGTTTAAAGATATCACCCTACAGGTATTGGAAGATTGATGGAATATTTAATGATGATTTTGTAGCACAAGGACAATTCCGCTACAATAAAGGGGCTTTTTTGGATGATGGTTTGATATTTACCGAAAGTGACTCGGTTGTGATGTTATATCGTCCGGGAACTAATTATGACTGGCAGTTTGTTGATTTTACACAGGTTGGACCATGGTCCATCGGAAATTTATATGTCGATAACCTGCAAAAAGGAGAATATGCTCTCGCTGTTTGTGATGATACTTTTGTTGGGATAAAATTGCAAAAAAGAAAAACCGGATTAAATGTTTTTCCTAATCCATCCAATGGTAATTTTTATATTGATACCAATCAGCCAGGAACATTGACTTTTTATAATATTGAAGGAAAAATAGTTGATTCATTTAGGCTAAATAATCCTCAGAATCATATAACCTGGTCACCAGATCAACTAAATGAAGGGACTTATTTTGTTAGGTTTTTTTCATCACAGAATCAACTTGTATCTACTGAAAAACTCATATATCTCAAAGATTAAAACAATTCTCTTGTCAGGAAATTAAATTGGTTAAACTAGTATGCATGAATATTTAATACCACTTTCCCAGGCTTTTGAAAAAAATAGAAATGAACAGTTCGCCTTTCAGATGAAAAAATATATGAAGGGCCAGTTCGAATATTTTGGTATTAAATCTCCTGAAAGAAAAGCTCTCAAAAAAGAATTCCTTGATCAATATGGCCTTCCTGACAAGGATCAACTGGAAAAAATTGTTAAAGATTGCTGGCATTTACCACAACGTGAATACCAGTATGTTATCATGGAGGTACTTGGTAGATTGACGAAAAAAGCAGCAATAAGTAGAATTGATCTTTACGAGTCCCTGCTTGAAAATAAATCGTGGTGGGATACCGTTGATTACATTGCTTCTAATTTGGTAGGTGTACATCTTAAAATGTATCCAGATCTGATAAAGCCTTATACTGAAAAATGGATGGATTCAGGAAATATGTGGTTAAAAAGAACTGCCATTTTGTTTCAATTGAAATATAAAAAAGAAACTGATCTGGTTTTGTTATCAGGTTACATACATCGTTTGCAGGGCTCCAAAGAGTTTTTTATCAATAAAGCTATCGGTTGGATTTTACGCGAATATTCCAAAACTGATCGTGATTGGGTAATACATTTTGTGAAAAATAATGAACTTGCAAATCTTAGTAAACGGGAAGCTTTAAAATGGCTTGATCGAAAAAGCAGCGAAAAATAAATATAATTAGGAATAAGGTTATGGTGAATCTGAAATATTATTTGTTTTTATTTGTATTACTAATTATGAGTTTTGGTTGTAACCAATCAAAAGTATTTGAAGAATATAAGAAGTTTGATAATCTTTCCTGGCATCGATTTAATTATCTGGAATTTGAAGTAACTGTTGAAGATTCTGAAAATGAGTTTGATGTTTATATTTCATTACGTCATTTACCGGAATTTCAATATAAACAATTGCCTATAAATCTAACTATTTATTCTCCCTCTGGTGAAATGCGTACAGCAGATCATCTACTTGAATTAATTGATGATGAGGGAAATCGCCTTAGTAAATGTGTGGGTGACTTTTGTGATGTTTCTATTTTGGTGCGTAAGGATTTTAAATTTACTGAACCAGGAATCTATAATTTCAGGATTGAGAATAAATGGAAAAAAGTTAACCTGCCTGGGATAATGGAAGTAGGATTGTTAATCAAAAAGTCAGAATAAATAAACTATAATTGTTGAAATAAGTCCTGCACATGAATGCGGTCCTTCTCCAGTTGTGATTTAAGTTCCTCCAGACCACTAAATTTTTTTTCATCTCTTATCCTATCAACAAAGTAAATTGTAATTTCCTGTCCATAAATTTCTTCATCAAAATCAAATATATGCACTTCAGTAACCAGTCCATTTATACCTATTGTTGGTCGCGTACCAATATTTCCCATACCAGTATATTGTTTCCCATTTACATCTACTTTACATGCATAAACACCTCCGGCAGCGATTAATTTATATTTGTCTTCAATTTCGATATTTGCTGTTGGGAAACCAATGGTTCGGCCTATTTTATTTCCTTCAATTACAATCCCGGTGATGCTGTATGTATAACCCAGAAATTTGTTTGCCCTCTTAATATCACCATCTATAAGAGCCTGCCTGATCTTTGTGGAGCTAACAGCTATTTCATCAATATATTGTGCATTTATTTCTTCCACATCAAATCCATTATCTTTACCCAATTGATGTAGTTTCTGATAATTCCCTTCCCGATTCTTTCCAAAATGGTGATCATAACCAACTATGAGCTTTTTCGCTCCAATTCGTTCAACCAAATATTTCTTAATAAAATCTTCAGATGATGTTTTGGCAAATGCTTTAGTAAATGGAATAATAATTAAATGATCAATTCCCGATTTATTCAAAAGCTCGAATTTACGTTTTTGGGTATTGATAAATTTAATTTCATGTGAATTTAAATTAACAACCAATCGAGGATGTGGATCAAAAGTTACCAAAATGGTTTCACCATTATTTTCCTTTGCAAGTTCTACCATTCGGCGAATGATCTTTTGGTGACCCAAATGCAGGCCATCAAAAGTTCCTACTGTAACCACTGCGAAGGCTGCTTTCGGAAAATCGTTGATGTTCTGATAAATTTTCAATGTTTAAATTTATTTCGAATCCATAAAATTATTATATTTACACTCATCATGGAAGGCGGCAAAATTAAATAAATTCATTTAGTTGTTCTTCTAAAACCTTAACCAAGATGATTTATTTATGGAAATATCTAAAATTTAGCCAACTGCTTTTCATTGTTTGTATTTACAATGTCGCATTTTCACAAGTGACTGATGATTTTTCAGATGGTAATTTTATTTCAGACCCGGAGTGGAAAGGAGATACATCCCAGTTTAACATAACAAATAGCAGTGCTATCCCTCCTGAAATGAAACCTGCACTTCAATTGAATGGAACTGATGCAGATACTACATACTTGTATCTTGAAAATTCATTGATACTTAACACAGAATGGCAATTTTGGATTAAACTTTCGTTCAATACTTCTGCCAATAATTTTGCCCGTGTTTACCTGGTAAGCGATCAAACTAACCTGGAGGGTTTGTTAAATGGCTATTTTATACAAGTAGGTGGAGTTAACGACAGCATTGGTTTATACAAACAATCAGGTTTAGATCTTGAAAAGGTAATCAGTAGTACAATTGCTTTTACAGGTAATTCTACCAATCCATTGCGCATTAAAGTAACAAAAGATGC
>DAOVYU010000400.1 GCA_030635465.1 Bacteroidales bacterium
AGGAATGTTAGTGAGAGAAGAAATATTTATGAAAAGAAGTGATTTGTAATTAGTCTAGATTATTGGCCAGGATTTTCTAGAATATTTGAGTAATAATGGAAATTTTCATTGTCAAAGCAAACAAAATATACTGTCGTGATAGATTGATTATTCTTTAAAAATTCCGTTACTTCTTTGATTGCAATGTAGGCCGCTTGTTCTTTCGGAAATCGGTATACACCTGTGCTGATATTTGGGAAAGCAATAGAGTTAATCTTATATTTAACAGCTAACTGTAAACTGTTTCTATAACATGATTTCAGAAGATCCTCTTCATTTTGAATTCCACCATGCCAGACAGGCCCAACTGTATGTATTACATATTTTGCCGGGAGATTGTACCCTTTGGTAATTTTTGCGTCACCAGTTCGACAGCCATTTAACGTTCTGCATTCTTCCAGAAGTTTGGGGCCAGCAGCCCGATGAATGGCTCCATCAACTCCACCTCCTCCTAATAATGTACTATTGGCAGCATTAACTATAGCATCAATCTGAAGTTTGGTGATATCTTCTTGAATTATTTGTATGCTGGATTCCAAATCAGGATTTATTTTTCACCACAAATAGTTGTGAAGTTTGATAACTTGTAACTGTTATTTTATCTCCTTTTTCAATATATCCAGCTTCAGCTGAAGCATCGTATATTTCATCGCCAATTTTAACTTTACCTGCGGGTCTGAGCACTGTAAATGCTATCCCATTTTCTCCAACCATTTTTTCATATTTATTGTCAGAAGATGTAAATCCTTTGTCTTTTTCTTGAATTGAATCCAAAGCTAAATGCCCAAAAGTTGTTGTTGTTAATACTTTTCTTCCAAAATAAAACGACATAAGAATTGAAAGGAATGCCGCGATAATGACTATGAAAAATGATTTTACCAATCCAGTTATTTCAATTCCACTAAAGTCAAATCCTATATTACCAGTCATACTCAATGTTAAACCTGTAACAATAAATATGACCCCCAGGATTCCCGGAACCCCGAATCCTGGAATGGCAAATATTTCAACGGCTATTAAAATTACACCAACAATAAACATAACAATCTCCCAATGTTCAGCCAGTCCTTCAATATAGAGAGGTGCAAAATAAACTATAGCAGCTAGTGCTGAGGCGGCAATTGGAAATCCAACACCTGGTGTTTGTAATTCAAAATAGATACCACCAATGATGATCATGATAAGAATTCCACTCACAAATGGATTGATAAGTAGTTTAATTATCTTATCTATAGCTGTTAGTTTTTGTTCTATTATTGTATAATCCTCAATATTTGCCAGTTTCAAAACTTCATCAACTGATTTGGCCATACCCTCACAAAATTTAAATTTTATTGCTTCTTTTGTTGTAAAAGTAAGTACCTGACCTGTGTCACTAATACCTTCAATGTAAATCCTCGGATCAACCATGGCTTGTGCAATGTCAGGATCGCGGCCGCTGGCTTCTGCTGTTGATCTCATCATTGATCGCATGTACGATTGATATTTATCAGGAAGCGGTTTTCCTGACTGATCAACTACAGTTGCTGCACCAATATTAGCACCAGGATGCATGTATATACTATCACAGGCAATAGATATTAAAGCACCTGCTGAAGCTGCATTATTGTCTATAAAAACATAAACAGGGATATCTGATTTTAATATAATTGTACGAATGGAATCAGCTGCATCGAGCATACCCCCATATGTGTTCATGTGAATGAGTATCAAATCTGAATTTAATTTTTTGGCTTCATCAAAAGCTTTTTGAGTGTGATGCCAAACTGGTGGTGCAATTTCTTCCTTGATATCAAATTTATAAACCCTGAAACTTGTATCTTGTGCATTAATTATATTACTGGAACAATTTGCTAAAATTGAAACTAGTATTAAAAATAGATTAATTTTTAGTTTTGACATTTATATTATCATTAGTTGTTCGTTTAGAATTTTCTTCCTTGTGCATTCTCCGGTACATTTTTCTCCAGGCCCGTTGTCTCCAATATGTTATTTTCATGAACTTTCCCCAACTGATATTGGTCCACAAACGCTCGTGTAAATAATAAATAAAGATTTTGATAATTACATCAAATATTAATACCAAAGTGGAAGCTTCAAGGATTTGTTTATATGGGCCACTTATTTTTTGACGAAATATTACAAATGTTATAAGGAAAGTGGTTAATGATGCTAATATACGCCAACTTACAGCTTTCGCCAAACTACGACCAGGCGTATCTTTTACAACCATCTTCTCTTTGGTAGAATTTTTCTTCTGAAAATTGGGACTATTTTTCATTCGTGTGAATAATAAAATACAATATTAAATAATTATTATAGGTTAATGAAAATGTCTTTTGATTATTTTTAAAAACTCTTGATTCACAAGCGGGGCTGAAGCCAATATTTCTTCACCAAAAACATAGTTGTCCCCACCTGAAAAATCGCTTACTATCCCACCAGCTTCCTCAACAATGATTGCTCCTGCTGCAACATCCCATGAATTAAGTCCATATTCATAAAAGCCATCAAACCTGCCACAAGCGGTATAGGCTAAATCAACAGCTGCAGATCCCAATCGTCTCAATCCATGAGTTGATTTCATCAAATCTTTAAACAATTCAATA
>DAOVYU010000357.1 GCA_030635465.1 Bacteroidales bacterium
ATTTTTTCGAATAATATTTTTGTGCAAGAAATGCACCAATAGGAATTGAAAGCAGAACTGGTGTTAATAGGATGATCCCAAAAAATCCGTATTTTTTTCTGAGGTTGATGATGATTTTATTTTTTCGGGTGAATTTTTTCTTAAGAGGTTGGTCACAATTCAGTATTTTTTTTGCTTTTTCAACTTTCTCACCTGTAAAGTAAGAGAAAACAATCGGACAATATTTACAGTATTGTGCAATGATACATTTACTGAAAAAGGAAAAAAACAATATGCCTAAAATACCTCCTGCTGTAGTAAAAAGTACCGTTTGTAAATAATTAAATCCATAGCCGATAGAAATTAAAGGAGCAAATAAAAACTTTATTCCACTAATTATTATTACCTGGATTAATTTAAATACATGTATTCCTGTTATTAGTAACATAAATTATTGAACCATATCTTTTACCTGACTAATTACTATTACGAACTTTTTAGAAACAGGTTCTTTTTAAGTTTTTATAAAATCGCATCCTCAACTAATTCTGGTACATCCATTTTAATCGACGAAATGGACTTTAAATAGATAACATTATTTGTGATGTGTTTATTATGACAAGTACTTATTAAATAAGGTTGCAATGATAAGAGTTAATCAAATGTAGAAGTAAAATAAATCAGTAAAGAATAAATTATTCTTTACTTCCAAAAGCAAGATCGCCCGCATCTCCTAACCCAGGCACTATGTAGGCTTGTGCTGTTAATTCAGCATCGATGGCACCCACCCAAATTGTTATGTTTTTACTTGGTAGATGTTTTTTTAGATATTCTATACCTTCGCCACTTGCTATCGCAATGATAATATGTAAGTGTTTTATTTTTCCATTGTTAATGAGTTGTTTGTAAGCTGCAACAATCGATGAACCGGTAGCCACCATTGGATCAGCCAGAATGATATTTTTACCTGATAAATTGGGGGTAGATACATACTCGACATTAATAACAAATTTTTCATTTTTTTCAACCTGCCGGTAGGCAGAAATAAAGGCACTTTCCGATTTGTCAAATACATTTTGTAGTCCCCGATGCATAGGCAAACCAGCTCTAAGTACTGGAATTAAAACCGGGTATTCTTTCAACACAGGTACATTTGCTGCACCCAGGGGAGTTATAACCTCCTCTTCATCATAGTTGAAAGTTTTGCTAATTTCATAACCAAATATTTCACCGATGCGCTCAAGGTTTCTCCTGAATCGCATGCTATCCTTTTGGATTTCACTATCACGAATTTCAGAAATGTATTGATTAAGAATTGAACTTTTTTGCCCCAGGTTTTTTATCATGCAGAATGGATTTCGAGGTTTTTATTTTTGTTTTCAAAACAAATCTACTAAAAAAACTGCAGTTGACAATAATTACCAGATTAATATGTAATTCTAAATGGTTACTGAAATGTTTTGGCAATTCGAACCGCCAATTTAGTAATAAAAGGGAGATTATTTATTTCAAGATGAGGATAGGTGGAGGTTATTGCACCAAAGCTTTTATAAAATCTTGCAAGTTGTGGATCATTCGATCCTTCAAAATCGAGGGTGATATGATGTTGAGAATGATCTTTAATGAACGAACTGATTAACAATGCCATTGCATTTAATTCTCTACCTTCCGGAGTAAGACCTGAAAAAAGAAAAATTATTTTGTGCTTACTTCTTACAAATATGGCACCGGCACACAGTTCATTTTTAGGTGAATAAACCCCATAGTTTTGTACCTGTCCTTTATAAATACCCATATAGGCAAGTCGTCTTAATTTTTGATAATCAACCTCCTCCAGGTTCTTAAGCTCTTTGCCTTTATTTTCCTGAAAGATCCGAATGATTTCTTCAGGCTTTACATTTGAAACCACTGACAAATCTGATTTTTCTGCTTTTTTGATTTTTCTTTTGAGGTTGGTTGAAAAACCTTTAAACGTTTTTTCATAAGCATTGATAAGGTCTAGTTCATGATTGATCCAATCTATTGATCTATACTTTCCGGATGGTAGTTTGTTATATGAATTCAGGTTAATTTCAGCAAATTTGAACTGTGGAGGTATGGCATCCAGGAATTTTGAAACTACTTCCTCAGATAGTATTGATTGGGAGAAAACTCCCAATTGTTGCGTAAAAACAGGTTGGTATAAATAATGAATTCTCCATTTATGACCTGATACTAATGGGAATACCCTTTCATAATCATTTTCAACCAATGCACTCCAGCCATCGGCAACTATATCAAGGTACCAGCTGTTAGCATAAACAATACCATTAACAGCATTTTTTATACAGTTATCCCAGCGCTCCTTATTGATTTCACTATTGGTTAAATACTTAATCATGCTATTAAGGTTAGGGGAGTGCTTCCCTGATCATTGCTTCGTATACCTTATGCCAACCAATCCAACGCTTGTCGTTACTCAGGGATTCGTTGTGCCATAACGAGATAAAAGTTCCATTTACAGCTTTTACTTCCTCAATTAATGGCCTGATAACATCCATGGCCTGATCTGCTTCCACATTCATATAATCACGCAATGTTCCTTCCATAAAGGTAAATGGATGAACTCGAAGATTTGTTTCCGTATCCAGATCCAGATCATAAAAATTGAATGAACTGCAAATTCCTGCCCTGAATCCTGGTTTGGCTGCAAACCCCATTGAATAATCATCTGTGATATCAAGATTTATTAGGTTCCGGTAGGTTGTCGGGAATTGTAATTTTAAAAAGTGTTGTCTGCTTTTCGTTATTTCCCGGTTTAGGACTTTCGACAACCTGTTAACTTCCAGCCTCAATTTTTTTGGATAGGAATTTGAGTTGAATGATGGATGAATTCCCACTTCTGCATAATCAGCCAGGGATTTTACCAGCTTTTTAAAGGCAATACTTTGGATGGGTGTGATTTTGTGGTATTTTGCAGATGCAGGAGACGC
>DAOVYU010000202.1 GCA_030635465.1 Bacteroidales bacterium
AGAGAACCAGGAAGATACTTCCGGACAATTGGTATTATCACATAAAAAAGCACGGATTTTACGCTCATGGGAAAGAATCAATACAGCTCATGATAAAGATGAAATCATTAATGGTTATGTAAAATGCCGTACCAAAGGTGGACTTATAGTTGATGTTTTCGGAATTGAAGCATTTTTACCAGGTTCACAAATTGATGTGAAACCGATTCGTGATTATGATGTGTTTGTTGATAAAACCATGGAATTTAAAGTGGTAAAAATCAACCATGAATATAAAAACGTGGTTGTTTCTCATAAAGCACTTATTGAAGATGAACTGGAAGCTCAAAAAGCTGAGATCATTTCCAAACTTGAAAAAGGACAGGTACTTGAAGGTACTGTTAAAAATATTACCTCATACGGTGTCTTTATCGACCTGGGTGGTGTTGACGGATTGATTCATATTACTGACCTTTCATGGGGAAGGATCAATCATCCTGAAGAAATTGTTGAATTAGACCAGAAAATCAAGGTGGTAATTCTTGACTTTGATGACAATAAAAAACGTATTGCACTTGGATTGAAACAATTAACTCCTCATCCTTGGGAAGCTTTAGATACTAAACTTAAAGTTGGTGATAAAGTAAAAGGTAAAGTAGTTGTAATTGCAGATTATGGTGCATTTATTGAAATTGCTGCAGGCGTTGAAGGATTGATCCACGTTTCAGAGATGTCATGGTCACAGCATTTGAGAACAGCTCAGGATTTTCTTAAAGTTGGTGATAAAGTAGATGCTGTTATTTTAACACTGGATCGTGAAGAAAGAAAAATGTCACTAGGTATCAAACAATCTATTCCAGATCCTTGGATTGATATTAAAGGCAGATATCCGGTTAATTCAAAACATACTTCTATCGTACGTAATTTTACGAATTTTGGAATCTTTGTTGAATTGGAAGAAGGTGTTGATGGATTGATTCATATTTCAGACCTTTCATGGTCAAAGAAAATCAAACATCCGGCTGAATTTACCAAGATTGGTGAAAATATTGAAGTTGTAGTTTTGGATGTAGATGAAGAGAACAGAAGGTTAAGCCTTGGACACAAACAATTGGAAGAAAATCCATGGGATGTATTCGAATCTGTATTCACATTAGGTTCAGTACATAAGGGAACTATCATTGAATTGAATGATAAAGGTGCTGTGGTTGCTTTACCATATGGTGTTGAAGGATTCGTACCAAAACGTCATCTTACAAAAGAAGATAATACTCCTGCAAGAGTTGATGAAGGTATTGAGGTAAAAGTGATTGAGTTTTCGAAAGATAATAAAAAGATCATTCTTTCTCATGCAAGAGTTTATCAGGATGTACAGGCTGGTGAAAAAGTGAAAGCAGATGCTTCAGCCAAAAAGGAAGAACAAACTACCAGAAGAGCTGTTAAGAAGATCAAGGATAGTGTTGAGAAAACCACCCTTGGTGACCTTTCAGTTTTAGCAAACTTAAAATCAGACATGGAGCAGGAAGCAAGAGAGAAGTTGGAAAAAATGTCGAAACAGAAAAAAGGTGCTGCTAAGAAAGAAGAAGTAAAAGCAGATGAATCTAAGAAAGCAGAAGAGCCTAAAAAAGCAGATGAGGAAAAATAATCAATTTTTCCAATTGAAAAGATCCTTCATTGGTTACAATGGAGGATTTTTTTTACCCATAACTTTCGTGTTATAAATGTCGGAATAGTTCGTCTTTAAAAATTAATCATGTTTGGTAAAAGCATTTTATAATATTTTTGTTACACCATACCAAATATTAAATGAGGTTTTATATTACAACCGGATTACTTTTCCTTTTCTGTTTTGAGGCCTTCTCACAGGTGCATGAGGTTTCCGGGAGGGTGATCGACGCTGATTCGAGAGTGGCATTACCTTTCGTGAATATAGTGATCAATGATGGCCCACGAGGAGGTACATCAGATATTGATGGGAAATTCTTTTTGCGATCATCTCAAGATATTACCTTTCTTTCGTTGAGCTATATGGGCTATGAATCCAGGCGGTTCGAAATCGATAAAAAGAATAATAACCTGCTCATTAAACTGAAGAAGGTGGAGTACAAACTGCCAGAATACGTTGTATTTCCTGATGAAAATCCCGCACATCGCATTATCAATAATGCCATTACATTTCGCGATTACAATGATCCTGAAAAACTTCCTGGATTCTCATATACTTCATACGATAAAATGATTTTTACTTTTGAACTGGATTCCATTCCGGAATTAGATTCACTGGATATTGATTCAACCGATCAGGAGTTTTTCGAAAAACACCACCTTTTTATCATGGAATCTATATCTGAGCGTAAATTTATGTATCCAGATAAAAATAATGAAAAGGTTATCGCAACTAAAGTGGCGGGTTTTAAAGATCCGATTTTTGTTTTTTTACTTTCGCAAATTCAATCCACTTCTTTTTATAAGGAAATGATCAAAGTCTCTAATAAGACATACATCAATCCAATTAGTAAAGGGAGTACTAAAAAATATTTTTTCTTGTTACAGGACACTCTCTATACCGAAACAAATGATAGTGTTTTTGTAATTTCTTTCCGGCCCCGGCGTAATAAGAATTTTGATGGATTGGAAGGTGTCATTTCCATCAATACGAATAATTGGGCCATTCAAAATGTAATTGCCGAACCTTATGGTGTAAAAGGAGGAGTAAGTTTGCGTTTGGAACAAATGTATGAATATGTTCAAGGAAAACAATGGTTTCCGGTGCAATTGAATACCATCGCTATTTTGAATAACATTGCCATAGATGACAGTGCAACACAAATTAATATAAGCAGTGGTGAGGATACAACAGGGACAAGAATTAATATGCCTTTTGGATTTGGGAAAAGTTATATCAAGAATATTGATCTTGATCCGGATTTAAGGAATCGTGACTTTGGAAGTGTGGTTGTTGACGTTGATCCGAATGCAAACTACCGTGATGAAGATTTTTGGAAAGGGTACAGGATTGATTCATTATCAGAAAAAGAGATCAATACATATGATTTTATTGACAGTATCAGTAAAGAAGAAAATTTTGAAAGAACTGCCAAAACATTTGAAAGCCTCTTGACTGGTCGAATTCCATGGGGTTTTATTGATCTGGATATAAGCAGGTTTATACGGTATAACTCATATGAAGGATTTGCCCTGGGTGCTGGATTGCATACAAATGACCGCTTGTCACAAGTGATTAAAGTTGGTGGTTTCTTTCGCTATGGTTTTAAAGACAAGGCATTTAAATACGGAGGAGATCTACAGCTTAGCCTTTACCGGAATTGGGAATTAGAGGCAGATCTGGAATATATGAATGATGTAATTGAAACTTCCGGTGTTACTTTTTTTGATGAGAAACCTGCCTTTTTTAAGCCTGAATATTTTAGAAATTTCCTGGTGAAAAGAATGGATAAGACAGTTTTATACAAAGGTTCTATTGGTTTCAGGGCGCTGAAATATTTAAAACTGAATGTAGGCTTGCAAAAAAGTAATAAACAAGTTACCAACGATTATTTGTGGGGTGTTGGAGAAGATAACATTATGGTGTATTTCGACCAGTTTGATTTTACAGAAGTACGGATAGGATTGAGGTATGCTTATGGTGAAAAGATTATACAAAATTTACGCAAAAGAATTTCCATGGGAACAAAATATCCAATATTCTGGTTTCAATATACCAGGGGAATTCGCGGTTTTTTGAGTGGCGACTTTGATTATAACCGGTATGATTTTAAAATTGAAGATTCATTTTATACCAAATATTTGGGAGAAACTTCCTTTAAGTTGGTTGCGGGATATATAGATACCGATATTCCTTATTCTAACCTTTACAATGGCAACGGAGCCTATCGTGTGTTTACTATTTTTGCCCCCAATAGTTTTGCTACCATGCGAATGAATGAATTTTTATCAAGCAAATATGTTGCTTTGTACTTCACCCATAATTTTGGAAAACTGCTATTTCAATTGAAAAAATTTAAACCTGAATTTGCAATTGCCACCAACATTGGGTTTGGTGCACTTGATTTTGATCAAAGCCATTACAATATCGATTATAAAACCATGGAACTTGGCTATTATGAATCAGGTTTACAAATCAATAATTTACTTAATTTAAGGCTATATAATTTGGGGATAGCCTGTTATTACCGATATGGCCCATATGGTTTTGATTATGGCTGGGATAATATCGGGGCAAAGTTTACCTTGAATTTTAACTTTGGAAAAATCAGAAATTAG
>DAOVYU010000313.1 GCA_030635465.1 Bacteroidales bacterium
ATGAAAAAGATGATCTTAGTATTGTGTTTCAAATCATCATTGAACGGATATGGTTTGTTTAGGAATTCAAGCATGCTTATTTTTCAAATAAAATTTTACATAAAAATACAAAAGTTTATCGGAATGAAATGATTAGGTTAATAAATAACAAGTGTCAATAATATTGACAGTCGTTAGTAGAACAAATTATTGGGTTGGCATTACAACCTTCTTTATCTGGCTGCTAACCTTGCCAGGTAACGGCTACGTGCTAATTCAGGGTCAGCATCAATATCAATAAAGATGCTTGTTTTTCCATCTATGACTACTTCTTGCATTTTCGACACATTAGGTGTTCTGACTTTGGGTTGTCTTTTATCTAAATTTTTTCCACTTCTTACATTCATTGAGCTGATTTTAGTTTATTAGATAACCATAATCTTTTAGTTGTTGAAAATACCATTAAATGGATTTTAAATCCATATTAGCATCATTTATATTCCTAAATATTTAAAAGAGACTATTAATCTTAATAAGAAATAACAGATGAGTAGTTCTCTAAAAAAATCAAAACTGTAATAATAAACTGTTTAATTATTACTAGAGTATAAAGGTAAGTAAATATATTGTTATTGATTCTTTGCAGCCATAGCTAATTGAAAATGCTTCTTTACTTTTACCTATTTTTGTTTTCTTTAAATATAAATCATGTCTGAACCAAAAAAACTATTTCTACTGGATGCAATGGCACTTATATACAGGGCCTATTTTGCGTTTAGTAAAAATCCTCGCATAAACTCCAAAGGTTTGAATACTTCTGCTGTACTTGGATTTGCTAATACCTTGTATGATGTGTTAAAAAATGAAAAGCCCACACATATCGGTGTTGCTTTTGATACAATGGCTCCTACTTTTAGGCATCAAGAATTTGTTGAATACAAAGCTAATAGGGAAAAAATGCCTGAGGATTTGGCGGCTTCAATTCCATATGTAAAACAATTGCTCGAAGGATTTAACATCCCTATTCTATATGTGGATGGGTATGAGGCGGACGATGTAATTGGAACCCTCGCAAAACAAGCAGAAAAACAGGATTTTATCACATTTATGATGACTCCTGATAAGGATTTTGCCCAGCTGGTTTCGGATAATATATTTATGTATAAACCTGCCCGTATGGGAAATAAGGCAGAAAAATTAGGGGTGAAAGAGGTTTGCGAAAAGTTTGGAATTGAAAGGCCGGAACAGGTCATAGATATCCTTGGATTATGGGGTGATGCTTCGGATAATATTCCAGGTATTCCTGGTATTGGTGAAAAACGTGCAAAAGAATTGATAGCTGAGTTTGGCAGCATGGAAGAACTGCTCAAAAATACCGATAAGCTAAAAGGAAAAATGAAAGAAAATGTGGAGAATTTTGCAGAGCAAGGATTACAATCGAAAGAACTTGCTACTATAATTCTCGATGTTCCCTTAGATTTCAAAGAAGATGAATTACAAATTTCTGAGCCCAATCAGCAAGCATTAAAAGACCTGTTTGAAGAGTTGGAATTCAGGAATTTTGCCAAGCGGTTTTTTACAGATGCCTCTTCGAAAGAAGGAGATGAAGAGGTTAAATCAGAAGGTGTACAGGGTAGTTTATTTGATGGAACTGAAGATCAAATATCAACACAATTAAATACCATTGAAAATACAGATCATCAATACCATCTGATTGATAATAATATAAAGAGGAAATCATTGATTAAAAAATTATCAAAAACAAAGACGTTATGTTTTGATACAGAAACAACAGGTTTGGATGCTCATCAGGCTGAATTGGTTGGAATCGCATTTAGCATTCAACCTGGCGAAGCCTGGTATGTTTCACTTCCTGAAAACTATAATGATTGTTTGCAAATTGTACATGAGTTCAAACCAATATTTGAGAATGAAAACATTCAAAAAATTGGTCAGAACCTGAAGTATGACATTTCCATGTTAAAATGGTATGATACTGAAGTAAAAGGCAAGTTATTTGATACTATGTTGGCTCATTATCTCCTTCAGCCTGATATGAGGCATAATATGGATGTTCTCGCAGAAAACTATTTAAATTATTCTCCAGTTTCAATTGAACAACTGATTGGTAAAAAAGGGAAAAATCAGCGAAGTATTAGAAGTGTAGATTTGAATGTTTTATCTGATTATTCCTGTGAAGATGCTGATATAACCTTGCAATTAAAGCAGGTTTTTGAACCCAAACTAATTGAAACAAATACACAGGAGTTATTTGATAATATTGAAGTTCCTCTGGTTCCTGTCCTGGCTTCCATGGAGGCTGAAGGGGTGAAGTTGGATATTCATAATTTAACTGATTATTCTCAACAGCTGGAAATTGAAATTACAGAACTGATAGAAGAAATTCGCTCGCATGCAGGAATGGAGTTTAATATTTCTTCCCCAAAACAACTTGGAGAAGTGTTATTTGATAAATTGAAAATTGTTGAGAAACCAAAAAAAACAAAAACGGGCCAATATGCTACGGGTGAAGATGTTTTACAGAAGTTGCTTAATAAACATCCGATTATTCAGAATATTTTGGATTATCGATCACTTACAAAGTTAAAATCTACCTATGTTGACACATTACCTGGAATGGTAAACCCAAGGGATGGCAGGGTTCATACATCATACAACCAGGCAGTTGCAGCAACAGGCAGATTGAGTTCAAATAATCCAAATCTGCAAAATATACCAATTCGTACCGAACGAGGCAGGGAAATCCGAAAAGCATTTGTTCCGAGAAATGATAAATTTACTTTATTGGCAGCTGATTATTCTCAAATTGAGTTGAGGATAATTGCTGAATTGAGTGGTGATGTGGAAATGATAGATGCTTTCCAAAAAGGATTGGATATACATACTGCAACAGCTTCAAAAGTATATGGAGTAACTTTAGAAGAAGTGACAAAAGATATGCGGAGAAATGCTAAAATGGTGAACTTTGGTATTATCTATGGCATTTCCGCCTTTGGATTATCAGAGCGCTTAAATATTCCAAGAAGTGAAGCCAAGCATATTATTGATCAGTATTTTGAACAATATCCAGGGGTAAAAATCTATATGAATAAATCCATAGAGGATGCCAGGAAAAATGGCTATGTAGAAACCATTATGGGCAGAAGAAGGTATTTGCGAGATATCAATTCAGCAAATGCGGTTGTTCGTGGATTTGCTGAACGAAATGCCATAAATGCACCTATTCAGGGATCTTCTGCTGATATGATCAAAATTGCCATGATCAATATTCAAAATGCTTTTCTTGAAAAT
>DAOVYU010000238.1 GCA_030635465.1 Bacteroidales bacterium
AGGAGTTACCTTATTAGATTATTTTGTACCCATTTGGGGAACAAAAAAGCTGGGAGGTTCAAAAACCGGAATGTGGGGAGCAACCCTTGGATTGATTATTGGAATTTTCTTTTTCCCACCTTTAGGTTTGATCATTGGACCTTTTATAGGAGCTGTAATTGGAGAGTTGGTAGCAGGTAAAAACAGTCAGGTTGCCTTTCGCTCAGGACTGGGATCATTCCTGGGTTTTGTGGCAGGAACAATGATGAAACTGGTGATCTCATTTATCATGGGATATTATTTTGTTATTCATGCTTTTCATATTGGAACATAATATAGATTAAATATAGTTATGAGGAAACGTATCTTAGTTACTGGTGGAGCTGGTTTTTTGGGATCAAATCTGTGCGAAAAACTACTTTCTTTGGATCATGAAGTGATCTGTCTTGATAACTTTTTTACAGGGAAAAAAGAAAACATTGTTCATCTCATGGACAATCCTTTTTTTGAGCTTGTTCGGCACGATGTTACAATGCCTTATTTTATTGAAGTAGATGAAATTTACAACCTGGCATGTCCTGCATCTCCAATTCAATATCAGTTCAATGCCATCAAAACCATTAAAACATCAGTAATGGGAGCCATTAATATGCTTGGTCTTGCTAAGAGAATCAAGGCTAAAATATTACAAGCTTCTACCAGCGAGGTTTATGGTGACCCAGAGGTTCATCCCCAAAAAGAGGAGTACTGGGGAAATGTAAATCCAATTGGAACCCGGTCTTGCTATGATGAAGGCAAACGCTGTGCTGAATCATTGTTCTTTAATTATCATAGACAAAACAATGTCAGAATAAAAGTCCTTCGGATATTTAATACATATGGACCAAAAATGGATCAAAATGACGGCCGGGTAATTTCTAATTTTATTATCCAGGCATTGAAAAACGAAAACATTTCAATTTATGGTGACGGTTCACAAACCCGAAGCTTTTGTTATATGGATGATTTGTTGGATGGAATGATTAAATTCATGGATTCGAATGAAGAGCTAAACGGCCCCGTAAATATGGGAAATCCAGTGGAATTTACCATTAAAGAACTTGCTGAACTAGTTATTAAACTAACTGGTTCCAAATCCAAGCTAATATATAGTCCTTTGCCTGAAGATGATCCTTTGCAACGACAGCCTGACATTTCATTGGCCAGAAAGGAACTTAATTGGGAACCAAAAGTACCTCTGGAAGAAGGATTGGTAAAAACGATTGAATATTTTGAATCAGTCATCAAATAATCCTAAAATGAAAATTTTAGTCACCGGCAGCGATGGACAACTTGGCAGATCAATCCAACAACGGATCTCCCTATATCCTGACTTTTCATTTGATTTTACTGATATTGATCAATTGGATATTACTGATTATGCAGCTATTAAATCACATATAGAAAATACCAAACCTGATGTCATTGTTCATTGTGCTGCCTATACCGCTGTGGATAAAGCTGAAGAAGAAAAAGAAAGAGCTCACTTAATAAATGCAACTGCAGTAGGATATCTTGCTCAATTAGCATTGGAATATAAAATATTACTAATCCATATCTCTACAGATTTTGTTTTTGATGGCTTTTCCAATAAAGCTTACATTGAAGAGGATTCTGCTCAACCAATAAGTATTTATGGCAAATCTAAATTAGCAGGAGAAGAGGCAATTATTAAGAATGGTCCTAATGCTATCATTATTCGAACTTCCTGGTTATATTCAGAATATGGTCACAATTTTGCTAAAACTATACTTCGCCTGGCCGCAGAAAGACCAGAATTAAAAATTGTTTCCGACCAGATTGGAACGCCCACATATGCAGGTGATCTCGCAGATGCTATATTAAAAATTCTTAATTTAAATTATCGACCTAATGGAGTTCAAATTTTTCATTATTCCAATGAAGGAATGGCCAGCTGGTATGATTTTGCAAAAGAAATTGTTGAGATAAAAAAGCTCGCATGTATCGTTCATCCAATTAAAACAGAAGAATATCCACTTCCAGCAAGTCGACCAGCCTACAGTGTAATGAATAAAGAAAAGTTCAAACGATATTTTTTTTCTGAAATTCCAGAATGGAAAAAGAGCTTAAAGATTTGTTTAGAAAATCTTTCTTAATAATTATGAAATTAAATAATTTTGCAGTGCAAAACCAACTTATAATTTATAATTGAGCAACAATGGGAAATATTAAAATTGATGAGAATATTATAAAAAGAGCCAATATTTGGTTAGAAGGAAATTATGATAATGATACGAAACAAGAGATCAAGGATTTAATTAAAACCAATCCTAAAGAAGTTATTGATGCCTTTTACAGGAACCTTGAATTCGGAACTGGTGGTTTAAGGGGAGTAATGGGCGCAGGAACCAACCGCATGAATAGGTATACTGTGGGTATGGCTACTCAGGGACTAGCCAATTATCTCAAAAAGATGTTTCCAAAAAAAGATTTGATTAAGATAGCTATTGCATACGACTCCCGAATAAATAATACATTCTTCACAAATACCACTGCTGATGTAATGTCGGCAAATGGAATAAAGGTTTACATGTTTGATGCTTTGCGTCCAACACCAGAGTTATCATTTGCCATCCGTTATTTAGGTTGTCAGGCAGGAATAGTTATCACTGCATCTCATAATCCACCTGAATACAACGGGTATAAAGTTTACTGGGATGATGGAGGCCAGCTGGTGAATCCACATGACAAAAATGTAATTGAAGAAGTAAATAAAATCAAAGACATTGATGATGTTTCATTTGAAAGGAATGAAGACCTAATCGAGCTTATTGGTGAAACAATTGATATTGAATACATCAAACTGATCAAAGCACTTTCATTATCACCTGAAATAATCGAAAAGCAAAATGATTTAAAGATCGTCTACACACCAATACATGGAACTGGTGTTAAGCTTGTACCAGAATGCCTTAAAGCATTTGGATTTAAAAATGTTTACAACGTACCTGAACAAGATATTTCTGATGGGAATTTCCCTACTGTCAAATCACCAAATCCAGAAGAACCTGAAGCTCTTTCTATGGCTATGAAAAAAGCCAAAGAGGTAAATGCAAATCTTGTTATGGCAACAGATCCTGATAGTGATAGAGTTGGTATTGCAGTTAAGAATGAGAAAAATGAATTTGTGTTACTCAATGGAAATCAAACGGCCACGCTCCTAATCTATTATTTACTTAAAAAATGGAAAGAAAACGGTAAACTTACCGGTAACGAATACATTGTTAAAACTATTGTAACCTCCGAAATACTCAAAGACATGGCTATCAAGTCGGATGTAGAGTATTTTGACACATTAACCGGATTTAAATACATTGCTGAAATTCTCCGTTTGAATGAAGGCAAAAAACAATTTATTGGTGGTGGAGAAGAAAGTTATGGCTATTTAGTGGGAGATTTCGTTCGGGATAAGGATGCGGTTATTTCCTGTTGTATGATAGCCGAAACTGCTGCATGGGCAGCCGATCAGGGAAAAACCCTGTATGAATTATTACCTGATATCTATAAAGAATTTGGCTACTATAAAGAAAGGTTAACCTCTATCGTAAGAAAGGGAAAAGAAGGAGCAGAAGATATCCAACAAATGATGGATGATTATCGTTCCAAACCCCCCAAATCAATTAATGGTTCAGCAATGGTAATGATCAAAGATTATCTTTCTGGAAAGGCTATTGATCTGAAAAATAATACGGAATCAGCTATTGATCTTCCTAAATCCAATGTTCTCCAATTCTTCCTTGAGGATGGAAGCAAGATATCAGTACGACCTTCAGGTACTGAACCCAAAATAAAATTTTATTTTAGTGTCAAGGAGGAATTTAATGATCCATCCCAATTCAATGAAATGAATGATTTTCTGGAAAAAAGGATAGATGGTATTATTTCTAGCATGGGCCTGGACTAATTTAATGATTTTTTAGCCTTGGTTATCCACGGTTTAATGTTGAAAAA
>DAOVYU010000169.1 GCA_030635465.1 Bacteroidales bacterium
TCAATTTTACAAAATCACGGATAGCAGAGATATCCTGAGCTCCACTGGAAAATTCATTGTATATCTGAGGCAGCTCAATGACCCGGACACTCATATTGTCAAAATTGATGTGATGGTCGGCTAATCTGTTTGCCTCATCTGTAAAATCCGGATGTGTCACAATAATCATTTCATAATCATCAAGTCCATGTAAATTTTGATTGTTTATTTCCCCAATCAATGATGGTGAATAGTATGAAGATCCATTGAAAGCAATAAATTCTTGTAGATCGTCAGATTCCACAATAAATTTTATTTTGCCATTACCATTTGTTGTTTCCATTTCAGAAACATTGGTACGATCAGTAATATTCCAGATGCTTAAATCTGAACCAGATTTGGTTAAACTGTATTCTGTAATCAGTGGTGATTCTGCAGTTCTGGTATCTTTAAAAATCAATTGATTTCCTGTAAATACCAGATCCCGGACTACATTTAGTGTGAAAAAATTAAGATACCCTACTGATGATGCCAAAGGTTTGCTATATACTATTTTTACTGTAATGTTTGAAACGGCCACATCAAATGAAGTTGAATCAAACCTTGTCTTTGCATAATCAGCATTGATATTTGAACTGTTGGTGGGAGGAATGGATAAAGTTTTAACAAGTTGTTCGTTAATATAAAATCCAAAAGAACTTGTTATGCTTGACCTTGCTGCCACATCAGCAGCCAAATATACTTTTGAGTTTTTATCAAGGTTCGGAAAGGTTATTTCCTTTTCCATATTATTATAAAGGTCAAATGTTTCGCCATACCATATCCTGCCGGTACTTATCAGGTTCTCTTCTTCCACTTCATAATGGTAAGCATCGGTAAATTTATTTGAGTAAAATGTCGGGGTCGAATTTAGTGGTGTTGTTTGTAATTGTATCCGTTTACCTTCGCCCAGGTCTGTAGTTATGTAATAATAATTATAGTCGCTGTATAAATGGATGGATTTATGTAGCCTTTTATCTGCAGTAGAATATTTCCATTCATTGGGTGATTCTGCATAAAATAAAATGTAATCACCTGAATCAAAGCTTCCATCGTCCTCACCAGTAACCTGAATGGCATTTTCCTGAAGGTCATCATATCTGAATTCGTTTATATTTTCGGGCAACATACCTCCACCATTGCCATAAATCCGGATGTGCTTAGGATTGAGAGAACCGACATTTAAACCAAGATCGTTTAACTCATTATATGAAATTTTATAGATACCGGTATTCGAGACAGCAATCTTATACCAGTTTCCAGTGCTTAATACAGAACTTTCTTTAAAGTTTGCAGATTTATAGTCCAAAGGATTTACTTGTGTTTCATCAAGAATAATCTCAAGATCAAAAGACACTAGTCGCTCATAAAAACCAGTTAAGCTATTTTTTTGAATGGGTATAAATCTTACGGTTGCATAAGGATCTTTTCTGTCAAAAGCCAAATGGCTTTCAATAAGTATTTCTGAACTAATTTTGTCAGAGCCATCAATTAAAGCAGCTTCATTTGAAGGTAGAGGTTCAAATATTTTATTTACAATCTCAATGTGATGAAAATACTCATAGTTATCCAGTGAGATTCGTTCATAATAAGCCGGTAACAAATCATCCGCATAATCGTTCGACGAACCATCAAAACGAATAAGCTGAATCGTTTCATTTTCAGATAGCTGTACTTGCTCCAGACCTGTCCAGATGATATCCCTCCCAATACTTTGTGATTGTGAAAAAGAGATAAGTGGTACAATTAATAGCAATAAAAATAGTTTAACCTTAGTCCTCATAATTAATGTGAGAATTAATAAAAATGATTGTTGGTAAAAATAATAAAAGTAAATTTATTGCCGCTACTTGAATCTTTTATTACAAATTGCTGAAAATAAATCGTTTAAAATTGTTTAAACGCGAAACTAAAAGTAGCTTATAAACGTTATAACAAAATTAATATTGTATCTATACAATTTTGGTACCAAAAAAATATATACAAATTTATGCGGTTGCTAGTTGCCCTCCATTTATACTTTTCAGTATAGTGATATGGCTGGGAACAATGGCTTTTCCAACTAAGGGATGCAGTCAAGATCCAACGTTCTCACAATTTTATTCCAATCCACTTTATTTAAATCCGGCCCTAGCAGGTACCGGGGAATGTTCCAGGGTAATGTTTAATTATCGGAATCAATGGCCATCAATGCCAGGTAATTTTGTAACTTATGGTGCTTCTGCTGATCACTATGTAAATGCTTTATCAGGAGGAATTGGTGTTATTTTTACTTCTGACAATGCTGGAAATGGAATAATGAATACCACCCGTTTGAGTGCAATTTATGCATATCACTTAAAAGTGAGTTATAATGTTAGTTTAAATGCCGGTTTTAATGCTAGCTTTCATCAACAAAAAATAAAAAGCAGTGATTTAATATTCAGAGATATGATCGACCCGGTGTCTGGCGCGATTAATCCAGGAAATACAGGAGAAGTTCCCATTGATAACAGTACAGTTAGTACTGCTGATTTTAATCTTGGACTTGCACTTGGAATCAAAGAAAAATATTTTGTAGGATTTGCTGTTGATCATGTTTCCCAACCTGCATTAAATTATTATGAAAATTCTGACAATAACTTGCTTTATAGAAAATATACAGCTCATGCAGGTGCCAGATTAAATTTGTCGTCCAATAACTATACTAGAAACGGCGATGGATTGGTGCTGAGCCCAAATATATTATACCACCAGCAGCGAAATGCTAAACAACTTAATGCTGGTTTTTTTATTGAAAGATCGCCACTAATAGCTGGCATTTGGTATCGTCATACATTTGATAATCCTGATGGTATTATTTTTCTTCTTGGAATTAAACAGAAAAGATTTAAATTTGGCTATTCGTATGATTTGACATTATCAAAGCTTAAAGGTGCAACCGGAGGAGCTCATGAAGTGTCTTTAGCGATATTGGTCGGATGTAATAAAAAAAGAAATAGGCCGGGCGCAATAAAATGTCCGGAATTTTAGTTATGTTTGCAATCAAAATTTTTAGAAATATGAAGTACTTCAGTATTTTAACATTCACACTCTTTTTAGGATTGGTGGTTTTTTTCTCTTCTTGTAGTAAAGAAAGGTCTGCCACTACGGGTTGGGAGTATAATAACCCCAAAAACGGTGGATTTCAAGTTGCTGATTATGGAGGTCAAATGGCCGGTCCCGGATTGGTTTTAATTGAAGGTGGTACATTTACAATGGGAGCCAATTATGACGATCCCATGTTCGAATGGAATACTATACCTAGAAGAATTACGGTAAAGTCATTTTATCTGGACGAAACAGAGGTAGCCAACCTGGATTACCTTGAGTATTTGTATTGGATAAACAGGGTATTTGGAACTGACTATCCAGAAGTTTATAAAAAGGCTTTACCTGATACGCTTGTATGGCGGGATCAGTTGGCATATAATGAGCCCATGGTTGAACTATACCTGCGTCATCCAGCTTACCATTATTATCCAGTAGTTGGTGCAAGCTGGTTACAAGCCTCTGATTATTGTGCCTGGAGAACTGACCGGGTAAATGAAATGCTACTTGTTCAGGTAGGTATTCTTGATCTTGACCCAGACCAGTTGAATGAGAATAACTTTAATACAGAAGCTTATCTATCCGGTCAATATGAAGGATTGGTTAATAAAAATATGCAAGATTTAAATCCCAATAGTACTGGTGAAAGAAGGGTACGGATGGAAGATGGTATTATGATGCCACGTTACCGGTTACCAACAGAAGCTGAATGGGAATTTGCTGCAATTGGTCAAATTGGAAATACCATTTACGAGAGAGTAATGGATCGTAGGATATATCCATGGAATAGTCATGTTTTACGTACAGATGATAAAAACTATTATGGTAGTTTTATGGATAACCATCAAAGAGGTAAAGGTGATTATGCTGGTGTAGCGGGTGATCTGAATGATGGAGCTATTGGACCATCAATGGTTGGTTCTTTCTGGCCAAATGATTATGGTTTATTTAATATGGCTGGTAATGTTAGTGAATGGGTGTCCGATGTATATCGTCCATTAAGTTTTGAGGATGTAGCTGATCTTAACCCTTATAGAGGAAATGTATTTAAACGTAAGGTAAGAGATTCGGAAGGTTTGATTGCTGAAAAAGATGAATTTGGAAGATTACAGTACGAAGAAGTTCCTGTTGAAGATATTGTTGACAGAAGAAACTATCGTAAATCTAATAATATAAATTATAAGGATGGTGATTTTCAATCTACTATTAATAGCGAGGATTGGGTAAGACAATCTGAAGATTCTCATTCCAGTACCATGTATGATTATTCAGCAACAACAATGATAAATGATCATGCACGTGTATATAAAGGGGGATCATGGAAAGACAATTCTTATTGGATGATGCCTGCAAACAGACGATTCCTGGATGAAAGTCTGGCTTCAGATAATATTGGATTCAGGTGCGCAATGGATCGTGTTGGAAGTGATGATGGTTATTAATATTTAATATTAAAGATATTTTAAACCCCATTTCTAATTCAGGAATGGGGTTTATTTTTTAGTTTTCCTCTGAAGAAAATCGATTTTAGCGGA
>DAOVYU010000101.1 GCA_030635465.1 Bacteroidales bacterium
ATGACTACTTTTTTAGGATAATTCATATGTATAAGATTTGTTTAGTTTTTTCAATTCAAAATATCATAAAAGAACTCCAGGCTTTCCGGATTAGCCAGTGCGGCTTTATTTTTTACCTCTTTGCCATGAATAATCTGCTTAACTGCAATTTCCACCTTTTTACCATTAATAGTATAAGGTATTTCGGGAACTTCCTTAATGATCGCCGGAACATGTCGTGGGCTGCAACTGGTTCTTATCTTTGATTTAATTTTTTTGATCAATTCTTCATCCAATGTATAACCAATGTTTATAATCACAAACAAAACAACCAATTCATCTCCATCCACTTTTTTACCCACTACAACAGAGTCTTCAATCTCTTCCATATTTTCAACAACCCGATATATTTCTGCAGTTCCAATTCTTACACCTTGTGGATTTAGCGTTGCATCTGAACGGCCATACATGGTTACGCCGCCATGTTCACTGATCACTATATTATCACCATGTCGCCAAACATCCGGATATTCATTGAAATAAGTATTAAAATAACGTTCTCCTGATTTGTCATTCAAAAAATAAATGGGCATCGAAGGAAAAGCCGTTTTACAAACCAGTTCTCCCTGTTCGCCAACAAGTGATTTCCCTTCATCATCAAAGCAATCCACATCCATACCTAATCCGCGGCATTGAATTTCTTCTTTATAAACTGGTAATATCGGATTTCCTAGCATAAAGCAGGAAATAATATCCGTCCCTCCAGCTATAGAAGAAAGCTGTACATCTTTTTTCCAATCCCGGTATACATATTCAAAACTTTCATTGGTCAATGGAGAGCCTGTTGATGCGATAACCTTCAGGTGAGGGAAGCTGGAAATCTCCATGGGAATAATTCCTTCTGCTTCAAGTGAGGCAATGTATTTAGCACTGGTACCAAAGAAGGTAATATTGAGTTCATCAGCCATTTTTAACAAATAAGCCGGCTCAGGATAAAAAGGATTTCCATCATATAAAACCAACGTAGCCCCAACAGCCAGGCTGCTGACAAACCAGTTCCACATCATCCAGCCACAGGTGGTAAAATAAAATACCGTTTGTTCAGGCTGCATATTACAATGTAGTACAAGTTCTTTTAAATGTTGGATTAGGGGCCCTCCTGCAGAATGAACTATACTTTTAGGCAAGCCGGTTGTCCCTGACGAATACATGATATATAAAGGATGATCGAAAGGCAATTGTTCAAAAACTAATTCTTCATTTGTTGGTTGAGCCAGGTCCTCCCAACTGATAGCATTGGCCATTTCTTTTAAGTTCACACTATCTGTATAATTTACCATTACCACTTTTTCAACTGATGGAAGATCGTGCAAAATGCTTTTTAGTTTTTCCTGGGAATCAAACTTTTTGCCTTTATAAAAATAGCCATCAGCAGCTAAAACAATTTTAGGTTTAATCTGTGAAAAACGGTCAAGCACACCTTTAATTCCAAAATCAGGTGAAGTAGAAGACCATATGGCTCCAATGGAAGCAGTGGCCAACATCATAATAACGGTTTCCGGCATATTAGGCATAAAAGCAGCAATGCGGTCGCCGTTTACAACTCCTAGTTTTTTTAATCCAGCTGCTACTTTTCTAACCTCATCATAAAGTTGTTTGTAGGTATACTCCTTTTTAACTGAATCTTCTCCTCTGAAAATTATTGCTGTATGATCATCTCTTCTCTTTAGTAAATTTTCAGCAAAGTTTAATTTTGCTTTTGTAAACCATTTTGCCCCGGGCATTTTATGGGGATCAACAACTACTCGTTCATATTTTTTTGAATAAATAATTTCACAGTAATTCCAAATTTCTCTCCAAAAGGCATATGGATTAAGTACACTCCATTGATGAACAGTTTCGTATTCAAAATCCTTCAGATTATATTTATCAGCCACATAATGAACAAACTCAAACATTTTTGAGTTCTTTTTAAATTCATCAGATGGTTGCCATATTTTTTTATCAATCATATTATTTTATGTCAATTCTAAGGAAATACTTCCAAGGCCAATCCATATGCTTCTTCAAATGCTTCTTCATTTAATTCAATGGGCACATAATTTATCTCAAAGTATTCCAGTAAATTACTGGTTCGCAAATTGCCTACCAGCCTGTTTTCTGCCATGGGACATCCGCCCAATCCATTGATTACTGTATCAAATCGCTGACAACCATTGATAAATGCCGCATTGATTTTGCGATACCAATGCCTGATAGTTGTATGCAAATGAAATCCGAATTCTACCTCCGGAAATTCAGGAACAAGTGATGAAAACAGAAGTGCAATGTTTTTCTTTGTAGAAATTCCAACCGTATCTGACAATGGCATAATCTTAACACCCATTTTAGATAATCTATAAACCCAATCAGCAACAATATCGGGATTCCATTCATCGCCATATGGATTTCCAAAAGCCATGGAGATGTATACAACCAGCTCCTTATTATTTTTTTTACATATGTTTAATAATTCCGAAACTGTATTCACTGATTTTTCAATGGTGGAATTAATATTTCGTTCTAGGAAAGTCGGAGAAATGGAAAATGGATATCCAAGGTATTGAATTTCGTCAAATTGGGTTGCAATTTCTGCTCCCCTTCGGTTACCAATTATTGCCAATAACTTTGTATCGGTAACTGACAAATCCAATTTGGACAATACTTCTGCAGTATCTTTTAATTGGGGAATGGCTTTTGGTGAAACAAAACTTCCAAAATCAATGGTATCAAATCCAACTTTTAACAAAGCATTGATATACCTTGCCTTATCATTTGTTGGAATAAACCGGGTAAGCCCTTGCATGGCATCCCTGGGTGATTCTATGATTTTGATTTTGTTCATTTTAACAACCGATTTGCCTGGAAATAACCAATCTTTGTATTTCTGAAGTTCCTTCGCCAATTTGTAATAATCGTTGGTCACGATAAAATCGTTCAATGGGATAATCTTTCATCAGACCATATCCGCCATGTATTTGTACAGCTTCGTCTGCAACTTCCCTGGCAATTTCAGAGCAATACAATTTCGACATGGCAGCTTCTTTCGAAAATGGTTTATTATTATCCTTTAACCAGCAAGCCTTATATAAAAGATTTCTGGCCAATTCGATCTTCGTAGCCATGTCTGCCAATTTAAATGCATTCACCTGGAACTTGATTATAGGTTTCCCAAATTGTTTGCGCTCATTTGCATATTCCATGGCCAATTCAAATGCACCCTGTGCACAACCAAGTCCCATGGCAGCAATTGAAAGTCTTCCATTATCAAGCGTACTCAGCATGATATGTGAACCTTCTCCTATTTTTCCCAGTAGGTTTTCCTCCGGTACTTTACAGTCGTCAAAATACAATTCAGCTGTATCTGAAGCGCGCCACATCATTTTTCCATGCATGGATACCTGTTTAAATCCGGCTGTGCCTTTTTCAACAATGATTGTGGTAAACTCTTTTTTACCATTTTCAAAAATTTTAGTCACTGTTTGAACGGTAGATCCTATTGAAAAATCACAGGAACCATTTGTAATGAATATCTTAGAGCCATTGATTGTCCATTCACCATTTTTAAGCTGAGCCATTGTTTTGGTTCCCCGAGAATCAGAACCAGCATTTGGTTCTGTCAATCCAAATCCCCACAATGCTTCTCCGGTACAAAGCTGAGGGAGATATTTCATTTTCTGCTCTTCGGTACCATAATAATACAAAGGACCAACCCCAAGAGAATTATGTGCCGCCAAAGTTGCAGCTTGAGATCCATCTATTCTGGCTACCTCTTCTACAGCAATAATGTAGGATAAAGTGTCCAACTCCTGACCGCCATATTTTTCCGGAAGGTACATACCAAATAAACCAAGCTCCCCCATCTTTCGGGTTAGATCATAGGAAAACTCAGCTTTTTCATCCAGTTCCTGGGCAACGGGTTTAATTTCTCTTTCAGCAAAATCACGGACGGTTTCCCGAATCATGTTTTGTTCATCTGTTAATTCAAAATTCATAATTAATGTAATGGTTAAATAAGATGATGAAATAAGTCCTCTAAATTATAAAAAAGCCGGTATTTAAACCATAGTTCTGTTAAAAAAATTATTTCTCTTAACCCGTTGTGCATTTAGGACAAATTTAGCTTTAAATTGTTAATCGGTCTGTTAAAGACGAATTTATTTAGATATTGAATCATGGTAAGTGCGGATATTTTGGATAGTATTCTTGTTCTAAAACCATCAAAAGATTTAGCATAATTCCTTCGGATCATAAATTGGTCACATAATTGGGCAAATAGTGTTTCAATTCTTTTTCTAGATTTCTTAAAAATATATGGCTGTTGTTGATAGTCCTTTTGGTTCTTGCGTTTGGGTGTCTGCAGATTAATATTTGCAGTCTCAAAAAGATTAAGTTGGTACTGTGCCGAGAGATAACCCATATCGCCAAGTAGTACACAATCTGATAGTTGTAATTGAATGTCTTTCAAATACTGAATATCATGAACAGATGCCGGAGAAATATCAAGACTTTGGAAAACCCCGGAAACCGAACATACCCCATGTAGTTTGTATCCATAGTAATAAAGTTTTTGTGAGGCACAGAAGCCCTTATCTGGATAACAATGTTCCTGGTCTTTACAGATTGTGCTACGACTTGCTCTGGCATTTTTACAAACTTCCAAAGGCATTGAATCAACTACAAAATAATCTTCATCCTGATTGAATGAATAAGCCATCTTTTGTCGAATCTGCTCGGTCAATGAGAACAGCTTTCTTTTTCTACGATTATACACACTTCGTTCAATTAAGCCATCGAGATAGGAGCCTGAAATCGTTCTAAAAAGCTGACATTCAGAATCAATACTCATGTATTCAGCTGTTATATTCATAGCTATTAATTCCAGATTACTCAATTTTGGTTTTCTAATTTGAACAAAACATTGATAATCAATTGGTAAATCTTGTAAGTTTTTTAAAATAATTTCGTAATTTTGAATGAAGTTGTTCATAATTTAATTGTTTGAAAATCAATTAAATGTACGAATATTTATCGTTCGGTGAACAACTTTCTTTTTCTTTTTTTCAAATGCACAACGGGTTAATTATGTTTATTTATTTGGTGGGCATTATAGTAACACCTTGGGTAGTGTTACCGATGAAGTATGGCGTTTAAATTTGGATTCCCTTCAAAGTTCAATAAAAGAAAATGAATACGTTTTAAAGGAAAGTTTAATTCTTAACCAAATCTATCCCAATCCCTTTTCAAATTCAATAACCATTGAATATAAACTCAAAAAACCTGTAGAAGTAACGATTAGCATTTATAATCATCTTGGTCAGAAAGTTAAAGGGATAACGGAAAGAAAATCAGTTGGACAACAAAAGATCGAGTGGAGTTGCAAAGAATTACCTGTCGGTATTTATTTCTGTGTATTAAAAACAAATAAAGGAATACAAACAACTAAAATGATAAAATCATAAAACCCCCTCTGTGTCTCCCCCAATGGGGGAGAAAATTAGGTGCACCAATTTGTCCCCC
>DAOVYU010000296.1 GCA_030635465.1 Bacteroidales bacterium
GGAATGAATATCAACAAAATATTTATTATCCGGAGACTTATAAATAGAATGATAAGCTTTTTCGCTGGTGATTTTACGAATGTAATCTCCTTGAAAATAAGCTGAATATAAATAATTATAATACGGATCTCCTTCTTCTTTGCCAAAAGCCGTAAAGTACACAAGGTCTCTTTGTTGATTTCCATATTTACTCCCGTTTACAGATTAATCGCCATGAGTGACCTGGCTTACTAATGAGCCGGTTTCAAGATCATGAATGTAAATATGATTCCAGCCTGTTTTCTCTGATGTCCATAAAAATAATCCTACTTCTTCCAATAATAAAAAAGAATGGTTTAACTGATCTACATAAGTTGGACAGTTTTCTGTATGAATCATATTCACTTCACCAGTTCTGGCATTTATCTCAATTAGTTTTCTGCTTTTATAGCCTCTGCTATATTTAATCAAATAAGCTTTCATACTACTTGGTAACCACTCAATTGAATTATTCAGAAAGGTTGCATTCGGACTAATATTCAGATTTATCTGTTTCTTGCTTTCAATATCAAAAAGGACATATTCAATTGTTGTAACCAGTGAATCTCCGGCAACAGGCCTTTCGTAAGCAAATACTTCCGGACGAAAATCATTATCTGGTGTTGAATTTAACATGTACAACTTTTTAGAATATCGCCTATCGTATCTTGGAACAATTAACTTTCGTGAATCAGGTGACCAGTAAACTATAATTTGTGGTTTATACTTTGATTTTTCACTTACTTTATTGACAGCATCCCATGATAAACTTGCACCATAATCATATTTATCAATACCGTCTGTTGAGAGTTTTACTGTATCCCCTGTTTCAACATTTTTAAGCCAAATATTAAAATCCTGAATAAATGCAATCCATTTCTTATCAGGTGATTCAGTTTCAGTTTCTTTTAATGATTCATCTTTATTAACTACAGTTAGTTCTTTATTCTGTAAAGAGTATTCCCACTTTTCGTCCTCAAAAGAAAATGTCAAAACCTTCTCATCGGGTTTAATTAATAAATCATTAAGATCTAATTGATATGGATTAATTTCCTTGCCTTGTTTTTCTGATAACTTTTTTGATAAGGTTTTATGATTAAAGGCCAGCTTATTTGTCTTCTTTTCAGGATTAACTAAATAGTATTCATGCCCTGCTTCTGATTCATTAAGGTACCAAAACTTTGAGCTATTTGCCAGAAAATGAGGAATCACATTTTCGTTGTAGACAATTTTTGAAACATTACCGGCCATAAATTGTTCAGCTCTTTGGTAAGTTTCGAGCATATCCTGAGAAAATGATTGTATGTTAACAAACAAAAAAGCCGTAAAATACAATTTGAATTTATGCATAATGATCTATAAACTAATTATTTATCAGAATTTCTCATCATACTTAGTCCATAGGAAATCACCAAGTTCCCAGGCTTTATTGACGACCATATTTCCTTGGGTTATAGTATATTCTGTAAGATATTGTTTCCTCTTATCAATAGATTTAATTTTTACCGCTTTTTGTTCAAAGTCTATTTGGTTTTTAAACAATTTGTTTTGCATTGGATTCCATACATTATCAACATCATGTCTCATATCGCCCCATCTTTGTGCTGTTAATGTTCCTAACCGGTTAAAAGCCCACCAGGCAGATTCTTTAGTATATCCATTTACTCTTCCAGATGTTTTATATGATTTTGGCAGATCAGATACCCCACAGTATACAGGAATATATATTGATGTAGCAATATTATCTTGTGCCAACCAAACAACACCGCCAAGTTCATCTGGCAGCCAATCTCTTGATTGAGTAATGGTTCCATACATAGTATACCATCTGGCAATGGTTCTTTCCCCTAAAAACCTTATGTTGCCATTATCGTGATTTACCGAATACCATCCGCCACTTACATTACTTATATCCAGTTGATCATAAGGCATAAATGGATTGGCCAAAGGAGAAATTATCGTTTTCCCGTCTTTATCTGTTGCAGTAATATTTCTGGTCATATCATACGGAGTTCCTTCAAAATAATCCTTAAAAAATAAAACCATTTTTGCCAGGTCTATCTTTTCGTCAGGCTTTATTGAAAACGGATAATTTTCAGCATTAGGATCAAGGTGTAATGAAGGAGCTGCCAAATCAAATATTCTCCATTCTCTCCTTCGTGAAGCAGGTGAAGTTCTACTATGGGGTGCATAAGCATAGGCAAATCTGAATGCTTCATTTTCTGAATTCCACCAATTACTATCTTTTGCCATTTGATAAATATTTTCAGAAGCCATGAAATAATCCTGATTTTCTAAATCAATTTCCATAATTCTACTGGCATTGGCATTCACCGAAATGTGCTCATCCGGAACTCTTTGTGCTGCCCAAATTGATCCTTTTATTCCTTTACCAGGACCAAGAATTTCGAAATGCCATACTTCTTTTGTATCGGCAATTGTAAGGCATTCACCTGCATCAATCCATCCATATTCTTTAGTCAATTCGCCTGCTATTTTAATGGCGTCCCGTGCTGTTGCAGATCTTTCGAGCATTAACTGAACAAGGCGCTGACAATCAATTAATCCTTCATCAGATTGTAGATTATCTCTTCCTCCAAAGGTTGATTCTCCAATTGCAAGTTGCTTTTCATTCATACAAGGATAGGCAGTATTAATGAATCCATAAGTATTTTCAACTTGTGGTATTTCACCAATTTTAGTATGCAAATATGCCGGCATTGCCAAAGAATCCGTTGCCGTTCTTTTATACATTGGTGTTTTTGAACCAGGTTTAAATGTTTTAGCAGGAATAATATCCATCCATGACCTTGTTCGGTGACTATCATCTGTATGAGAAGTCATAACTGATCCATCAGATGATGCCAATTTACCAATTGTAATACTGGTACATCCTTCAGGGACTCCACCTTTCCAGTCACTTTTATCTTGTGCAAAAGCCGAAATGAGAACTGTAATGCTTAATAGAAATGTTGAAACTAATTTTATCTTGTTATTCATTTTTTAATGTTTTATTGATTTTAAATTTGAGTGCTAAAGATAGCAAAGTTTAGATATTTTGCATAAGCGCTTCAAGCTCATATTTGAGGAATTATTAATATCTAATTGTTTTTATGGAAAGAAAGGAAATATTGTTTTTGAAAATATAAATGTGCCTCGATTATTTCTCACATCCTCGTTACAAACGAGGACGAGTCAAATATTTAGGTTTTGACAAAAAACTATTCACTCAACTTTAAAACCCATAACTGTTACATCATCAATCTGTTCGTGATTTCCACACCAATTATCAAAACTTTGGCTAATCTTTTTTAGTTGTTCATTTACAGGTAAAATTGATGTTTCTAACAATAATTGCTTAAAATTGCTTTTCTGGAATTTTTTGTTCTCCGGCCCGCCAAACTGATCAGCAAATCCATCACTA
>DAOVYU010000224.1 GCA_030635465.1 Bacteroidales bacterium
GTTAATGACACTTTGTATGGGGCGTATTTAGGTATTTCTGAATAGATCGTAGACAAATGGTTTTCTGTACCATCAAAAATAAATTCAATTCCACCGGTAAAAGCTGACATTTGTGTAATTCGGCGGCCAAATTTTCCCAAAAGCCCGGTAACGAAATATAAATTATCATCTTCTGTAATACCTTTAAATCCTAATAATATTGAAGCCCGGATAAAATTTGACCGCTTAAAATCAGAAGGAAGGGCTTTTTCTCTTTGAGTAAATTGAATTTTTTGGATACTGTAATCAATCCCTAAGCTGATGGAAGGATAGTTCAGTCCTTTATTGGGGAGTTTTATCCCTCCGTTTGAAATATGGTTATAATTCCCCGCCAGGTTTATCTGCAGATAGTCTGAGATTTTATAATAGATGGTAAAATTAATTAGCAAAGCAAAAGCAAACCGGGTACTGTAGCACAAATTTTCAGGGTTATTAAGTTCATGATATGGATTGTTCATGTAGGAGATGCCCATACCAGGTCGGATAGAGAAACTCAGTCTCTTCTCTGGCCTGAAAAATGGCTCGGCGAATGCCAGTAAATTGAATGCTTGTCCAAGTATATCAGGATTCCTGAAATCCCAGTAATAAAAAGAGAACCCCAGACGAGGGTAACAATTGCAATAGTCATATGCATTATCAGTGGTAAAATGCCAGCTAATATCAGTCTGAATTCCAAGAGGATTTGAATGTGCAGCAGTTTCTATGGATTTGGTGTGTGCAAATACATACCCATAATTTAACCGGAGACCGGAAATAAAATATTTACCTCCATTATTGGTTGATTGTCCCAGTATTCTTGTATTAAAAAATAAGGATAGTATTAAACTCAAAATGGAATAAACAACGCACCTATAAATTAATGAAGTCACCTCAAAATAAAAATAATTGGATTTCATCAAATATAAGGAAAATAATAGACTATTAAAGATTATTTCAAATCACCTATTTGAAATCAAATGAAGTTTTGCTAATTTTATAGAAATTTATTAACCATGACTGAAGAATTCCTGCATTATCTATGGAAATATAGTTTAATAAATCATCATTTGGTTTTAACTTCAGGAGAACATATTGTGGTTATTCAACCTGGTATACAAAATACTGATTCAGGCCCTGATTTTTTTAATGCCCGTATAAAAATTAATAATACTATTTGGGCAGGAAATATTGAAATTCATACTTTTTCATCAGATTGGTATCAGCATAATCATCAAAATGATCAGGCATATGATAATATTATAATGCATGTTGTTTTTGAGGATGATAAACCTGTGGTCAGGCAAAATGGAGAATCTATCCCAACACTTGAATTAAAAGACCATTTTAAACAATCATTGTATGATCGGTATACCTACTTTATGACTAATAAAAACTGGATTCCTTGCGAAAAGTTGATTCAGGGTGTTGACAGGTTTGTTATGAATAACTGGATAGACCGGTTAATGATTGAAAAACTGGAAAATAAAGCTGCAGAAATAAACAGCCATTTTTTAAATAATAAATCGGATTGGGAGCAAACCTTTTATGAATTTTTAGCTAGAAACTTTGGATTTAAAGTAAATGGAGCTCCATTTCAACTGTTGGCAAAATCCTTACCATTAAAAATATTGGCAAAGCATAAAAGTGATAAATTTCAGATAGAGGCTTTACTATATGGACAAGCTGGTTTATTACAAGCAAGTTTTACAGATGAATATCCCAATAAACTGAAAAAGGAATATGAGTTCCTGAGTAAGAAATATTTATTAAAACCAATTGAAAGCCATCTATGGCGGTTTATGCGATTGAGGCCATCCAATTTCCCAACCATACGGATTTCTCAGTTTGCAGACCTTATATTCAATTCTTCTCATTTATTTTCAACTATCCTGGAACAGAGGAATCTTAAAGATCTGATTGAATTATTTAATGTATCTGTATCAGAATATTGGAAATCTCATTATGTGTTTGACAAAACCTCAACCATTCGAAATAAAAAAATGAGTGCTAAAACCATTCATTTGCTCATCATCAATTCTATCATCCCTTTTTTATTTGTTTATGGTAGATCTCGCAATGACCAATCAATGATCGACCGCGCACTTAAGTTATTGGATCAGCTACCTGGTGAGCAAAATGCCATCATAACCAAATGGTCAGAACTGGGGTTAAGTGTGAGAAGTTCATTTCAGTCGCAAGCATTAATTTTACTAAAAAATTCTTATTGTAAAAATAAACGTTGCTTAAATTGTGGAATAGGTAATGAAATACTTAAAAACATTTCTTCCTGATTATTTGTTAATTCTTTATTCTTTTTAAATCAATAAACTGAATGGCAAATTTTTATCTTTGTGACGTAAAACTCTTTATATGGAAAGTCTCTCCAGTAGAACAAAGATACTGATAGGTTTGGGTATGTTTGTTAGCATTATTGTTATCGGTGTTACTGGCTACATGCTTATTGAAGATGATAACTTTTTAAATGCATTATACATGACTATCATTACTATATCCACTGTTGGATTTGGTGAGATTCATAGATTAAGTGCAGGAGGAAAGATATTTACAATGATTCTGATTATTTCCAGTTTTACAACATATGCGTATGCACTTACAACAATTTCAACCCATTTTTTTGAAGGTCAATTACAATTTTTTCTCAGCGGTAACAGAAATAAATCATTTAGTAAAATGAAAAATCATGTTATAATTTGTGGTTATGGTAGAAACGGGCTACAGGTTGCAAAAGAACTAAAAGCCCACAATCATCAATTTGTGGTAATTGATCAAATCCATGAGGCTATTTTTGATAATTTCAATAAATCCAACGGATTTATCGAAGGTGATGCCACCCAGGATGAAGTACTGATAAAAGCGAACATCAAATCAGCCAAAGCTTTGATCACTACTTTGCCAGTGGATCCGGATAATTTATATGTAGTGTTAACAGCGCGTGCTTTAAATCCTGATTTGGAAATTATAAGCCGGGCTTCCAGTGAAAGTTCGGAGAAGAAACTTAGGATGGCAGGAGTAGACAGTGTGGTAATGCCCGAAAGGGTTGGCGGAGCCCATATGGCTAACCTGGTAACCAATCCGGATGTTATCGAATTTATGGACCATGTATCTGTTCACGGAGATGATCCTACTTCACTTGAAGAATTTGAATGTCCTGAAATGGGAAAAGATGGCCATGTAAAAACCATTGGCGAATATGCCATCAGAAGAAAAACAGGTGCCAATATCATAGGATTTAAATCTTCGGATGGAAGTTATATCTTAAACCCAAAACCAGATACTAAAGTAATGCCAGGGGCAAAACTTTTCGTGCTCGGTACACCAGATCAAATCGAGGATATGAAGGATACCCTTAAGAGAGACGATTAATCAAAATATGAACAAACCATTTTTTGCGCTATTCCGGCAATTCATTTTCTGGCTGATTGTGTTTTTCGTTACACGTGCCGTATTTCTGATTTATTACAATCAGAGCATAATGAATGAAAATATTTCTTTACAAGAAGTTTTATTGTGCTTTTGGTTTGCACTTCCTCTTGATATTTCTACTGTCTGCTATCTATTATTATTTCCATTTTTGCTTGTATTAATAAATTCATTTGTGGGATTAAAATGGATCAACAGAATCAACTTAATTTATACTGCTTTTTTCCTATTAATATATTTGCTGATAACTAGCACCGAACTTGGTATATATGAAGAATGGAAAATAAAACTTCAGTTTAAGGCATTAAAGTATCTTTCTCACCCGGCTGAAGTTTATAAATCGGCAGTAACAAGTACTTTCTTTCTGATTATAGGTTTATTGATCATGCAATATGTGATATTTATTTTATTATATTCTAAATATATCTATAGTAAAACAGTCAATCGGATTCACAAAATGTTACCAAAGATCATATTTTTCTTAACGGTATCAATATTGCTCTTTCTCGGGATCAGAGGCGGATTTATGGCTATCCCCATTAACCAGAGTCAATCCTATTATTCGAAGCACAATATTTTAAATCTTGCAGCTGTCAATTCAGGTTATAGCATGATGTTTAGTACTATGGAAAGTTATAA
>DAOVYU010000223.1 GCA_030635465.1 Bacteroidales bacterium
CAACTATTATATTTTTCATCAAAATATTCAACAGTAGTTGCATCTGAAACTACTTTCATGAGTGAAAACAGGTTTTCAATGGGATCTGGTTTTATGGAATTTTTTTCAGTGGGACCAGCATCAGTAACCGCTCTCATCACCTTTTTCTTAATTACATTTGGTTCGTCTGCTAAAAATATAGCATTCCCTTCACCTTCCGACTTACCCATTTTTCCTGAACCATCTAAACCAGGAATTTTAACCAGTTCTTCACCAAAATTATAGGCTACCGGTTCAGGAAAAAAATCAACCTTATACAAACGATTGAACCGTCGGGCAAAAGTGCGTGTCATTTCCAGGTGTTGTTCCTGGTCTTTTCCAACAGGTACATAATTTGATTTATGGATCAATATATCAGCTGCCATTAATGAAGGATAGGTCAACAATCCGGCATTTATATTTTCAGGTTGTTTACGTGCTTTATCTTTAAAGGTCGTTACCCTTTCCAATTCACCCATGTAAGCGTTCATATTCAGCAACAAATACAATTCAGCAGTTTCAGGAAGATCGCTTTGAACGTAAATAGTAGCAATCTCAGGATCAATTCCAGCAGCAAGGTACTCAACCAATGCTTGTTTCACATTTCCCTGTAAATTTTCAGGAGTTGGATGAGTGGTTAATGAATGGTAATCAGCAATAAAAAAATAGCATGTATGTTCATGCTGCATTTTTTTAAAATTCTTGAGTGCACCAAAATAATTACCCAAATGCAAATTTCCTGTTGGTCGTATTCCACTTAAAACAATCGCCATGTAATCGTTGTATTATCTAAATAAATAATGAAAAAATCAGTTGCAAATATCTGAATTATATTCAAATTGAAATCCTCAGGGAAATTACATTTTAATTTCGTCATCATTTTTATTGAAAAAATGATATTCCAGAAAATGGTATGATGCCATTGGTTTAAGTTTGATCCATCTTTTGTATTTCTGAAACCACTTAAACCGTTGTGATATAATTCCTTTTGTAAGATATGCATACAAATAAGGATGCAATGTTATGGTAAGGTTTTTTTCATTTTGGTCATGGATCAAATACCTCAGGTTATTCTCCAATTCATCAGTAAAGAGAATACTGGGTTTAATTTCACCCGACCCATCACATACCGGACATTTTTCAACAGTATCTACATTCATCTCCGGACGAACACGTTGACGTGTAATTTGCACAAGGCCAAATTTACTAGGAGGTAAAATTGTATGTTTTGCCCTGTCTTTCGCCATTTCTTCCTTTAACTTCTGGAATAATTTTCGACGATTGGCAGATAACTTCATATCGATGAAATCAATCACAATTATACCACCCATATCGCGCAATCGTAGTTGCCTGGCTAATTCAATGGCCGATTCCAGATTCACAGCAACAGCATTATCTTCCTGGCTATTTTCTTTATTTACTCTGTGTCCGCTATTGATATCGATCACATGTAATGCTTCGGTATGCTCAATAATCAAGTAAATCCCACTACGTATAGTGACAATTTTGCCAAAGGAATTTTTTATTTGTTTGTCTATTCCATAATTCTCAAAAATTGGAGTCTTTCCTTTATAATGCTTTACAATATTGGCTTTTTCGGGAGCTATTGATTTGATGTATGTTTTTGTATCTTCATAAAGAGTTTGGTCATTTAAAAAAATGTGATTAAATGACTCGCTTAATATATCGCGCAAGATAGCCGAAGTTCTGTCAATTTCGCTGAGGATTTTTTGAGGGGCCTGAGCTTTATATAATCGCTGGATAGAATTTTCCCATTTATTATAGAGGGTCTTCAGGTCATTATCTAAATCAGCAACTTTTTTATGTTCAGCAACGGTTCGGATAATCACACCAAAATTTGCAGGTCTGATACTTAAAATTAAACGCTTTAAACGATTCCGCTCATCAATACTTTTTATTTTCTGTGATAGTGAAATCCGATTTGAAAAGGGTACCAAAACAAGGTATCGTCCGGCAAAAGAAAGTTCAGATGAAATTCTTGGACCTTTAGTCGATATAGGTTCTTTTGCAACTTGAACCAGGATTTGTTGACCAGAAGTAAGCACACTGGTTATTTTCCCGGTTTTTATTATATCTTTTTCACCTTTAAAATTAGCAAGTGATGTTGATTTATATCTCCCTTGAGTAACCAGCCTCGTAAGCTTATTTAATGAAAGTACTTGTGGCCCGAGGTCGAGATAGTGCAAGAATGCATCTTTTTCATACCCTACATCCACAAAAGCAGCATTCAGTCCGGGCATAATTTTACGCACTTTGCCCAAATAAACATCTCCCACAGCAAATCCGGAATTGCTCTTTTCTTTGTGTAATTCAACAAGGGTTTTATCTTCCAACAGAGCAATGTCTATTTCAGATTGACCCGAGTTTACTATTAATTCTTTATTCACACTACATTTCTTTAAACAAATTTAACATCACTGACTTTTGCAATGATGTTTTCAGGAGAGAGCTTAATAAAATTTGAGGTAGTGAATTTTAGAACATAATGCATGTATGCATTATGTTCTAAAATATAAGATTTAAAAAATAAACTTATTTCTTTTTGTGTCTATTCTTCCTTAAGCGTTTTTTACGCTTATGGGTTGCCATCTTATGTCTTTTTCTCTTTTTCCCACTTGGCATAATCCAATAGTTTAGTAATAATTACTTTACGTTATTCTTAACTTCGTTAACAAAAGTCTTTGCTGGTTTAAATGCTGGAATGTTATGAGCAGGAATAATTATAGTTGTATTTTTTGAAATGTTTCTACCTGTTTTTTCAGCTCTTTTTTTAATTACAAAGCTTCCAAACCCTCGTAAATAAACATTATCTCCTTTAGTCATTGAATTTTTTACAGCATCCATAAATGCTTCTACTGTATGTTGAACAGTTACTTTTTCGATTCCAGTTTTGTTTGCGATATCCGCAACGATTTCTGCTTTTGTCATGATTTATATTTTAAATTTTTTATAATTAATTTCCTGAACAGGGCTGCAAATATATAAATTTTTTTAAATGAAATAAATATTCTTTCTTTTTTTAACTATCTGTAATTAACTTTGTTCCCAATGAAATTTTCTGAAATACTTATCAGTTGGTATAAAAATAATAAACGCGATTTACCATGGCGCAAAACAACTGATCCCTATAAAATATGACTTTCTGAAATTATTTTACAGCAAACACGGATAGATCAGGGGTTAAAATATTATTTGCAATTTTGCGATAACTATCCAAATATCAACTCATTAGCAAACGCAAGCGAAGAGCAGGTATTAAAATTATGGCAGGGACTGGGTTATTATTCACGAGCCAGAAATATGCATAAAACTGCCCGGATTATTGTAGATAAATACCATGGACAATTCCCTGATAATTATTCGAATATCATAAAATTGAAAGGAATAGGTGATTATACGGCTGCCGCTATAGTTTCATTTGCATATAATCAAGTATATCCAGTCGTAGATGGGAATGTTATGCGGTTACTTTCCAGAATTTATGGCATTAAAACACCCGTAAACTCAATAAAAGGGAAAAATGAAATTCATTCCCGGGCAGTAAGTTTAATTGATCAACAACAACCTGGAGAATTTAACCAGGCCATTATGGAGTTTGGTGCTTTGCAATGTAAACCACATAAGCCTGATTGCAAAATCTGTATTTTTAAATCAGCATGTAAAGCACTTAAAAAGAATATGGTATCAGACATTCCGTTTAAAATAAACAAGATCAAAATACGAAAAAGATATTTTCATTATTTTTTATTGAATTATAATAACCAGATATATTTGAACAAACGAACTTTAAATGATATCTGGCAAAATTTATACGATTTTCCACATATTGAGTCGGATCATTTCTTTTCAGACAAACATCTTAATGAAGAAATTGTCACTCAATTTAAAATTCCATATAACAAAATTCAAATTATCAATACATCAGTTGAGTATAAACACATCCTTAGCCATCAGCAGATCTTTGCACGTTTTTATGTCGTAAAAATTCAAGATCTGGGTTCATTTCGAAAAATCAACACATTGAATAACAATCAGTTTACCAGCGTTGATAATGAAAATATCCATCAATATCCA
>DAOVYU010000196.1 GCA_030635465.1 Bacteroidales bacterium
ATTCATTCTTTTTGTTATAAAAAGAAACTTTTTCAAGATTTCCTTTTTTATAATATGAGTTGCTTCTTCTGTTGCTATCTTCTTCTGTCCATGATGATTCTTCTAACAAATTTCCATCAGGATCATACTCAAAAGTATCTCTTGAAATGAGATCATCATATTCATAGGTTTCTTTTTTTACCAGGTTTTTGCCAGCATATTCAAATACATCTTTTGCTTCAACTTCATTATATGAATCAATGGTAATCTTCTCAATCAGGTTCCCATTTGAGTCATAGGTAAAGTTGATAGTATCTTTTGATCCATCATTGTAATGTTTAAAAGCTTGCTTTATTTTTCCGTTATCATCAAGTTCATAAGTCATATGTTCAGCAACTTCTTTGTATGACAAGTA
Organism: Bacteroidales bacterium; assembly: GCA_030635465.1. Lineage (GTDB taxonomy): Bacteria > Bacteroidota > Bacteroidia > Bacteroidales > JAADJA01 > JAADJA01. The sequence goes on from DAOVYU010000196.1 coordinate 395, forward strand.
ATGTTTCTCTTCGATTAAAATGCCTTTGTCATTGTATTTATTTACAAACTTATCTTCCAATTTTTGATCCGGGTTAAATTTCAACTCTACTACAACATTTCCATTTTCATCATATTCGGTAGTGCTGTATTTATATTCATTTGACCTTATTTTGTCTGGAGATATTGAGGATGGGAAGACATCTTTCTTAAACAGATTGAGTGATTTGACCTTTTTAGCCATGGTTTTTTAGATTTAATAATGAAAAATAATTTTGTTTCTTTAAATTCGCAACAAATTTATAACATAATCTTCTAAACAGTATATTTAATAATCAAAAACAAAACATTCATGAAACGGTTATCTTATTTACTCATTTTAATGGCATTTATAATAATGACAAGTTGTGAACAACAGCAAAAAAAGATTGTACCTGCTGCTTATCCTTTGACTCAAAAAGTTGATACGATTGATAATTATTTTGGTACCGCGGTAGCTGATCCATATCGTTGGCTCGAAGATGACAATTCTGAGGAAACGGCCAAATGGGTTGCAGCTCAAAACGAAGTAACAACTGCATACCTCAACCAGATACCTTTCCGCTCGAAAATAAAAGAACGGCTTGAACAAATCTGGGATTACCCTAAATACAGTACACCATTTAAAGAAGGGGATAAATACTATTATTATAAAAATGATGGTATGCAAAATCAGGATGTTGTATATATGCTTAATGGATTGGATGCAGAACCTGAAGTTTTCCTGGACCCTAATACTTTTTCAGAAGATGGTACTGTGGCCCTTTCGGGACTTGAATTTAATAAAGAAGGAACTTTAGTAGCCTATAGCATTTCCAAATCTGGATCCGATTGGAGTGAGATATTTGTAATGGATGTGGAAACAAGAGAAGTACTGGAAGATCATATAGAATGGGTTAAATTTTCAGGTGCATCATGGAAAGACGATGGATTTTATTATAGCCGCTATGATGAACCAAAAGATGGTGATGCACTGAAAGCCGTCAATGAATTTCATAAAGTATATTATCATAAAATAGGTAATTCACAGGATGAGGATGTGCTCATTTATAAAAATGATGATGAACCTTTGCGGAATTATTACGCTGGAACCACAGAAGATGAATCCATATTAATGTTGGGCGCATGGGAAGGATCCAATGGAAATTCGTTGTATGCAAAGAAATCTGATGACAAAGATTTTACAGTCATCGTGGATGATTTTGAGAATAAATATAACCTGATAGATAATTTTGGTGATCAACTGTTGATCATGACCAATGATGCTTCACCGAAATGGAACCTTGTCCTGATTGATATCAATAATCCGGGTAAAGAAAACTGGAAAGTGATCATTCCTGAAAGAGAAGAAGTACTCCAGTCTGTTTCTTTAATTGGGGGTAAAATTGTTGCCGAATACATGAAAGATGCAGCTAGTGTTGCCTATTTGTATGATTATGAAGGTAACCTACTGGAAGATTTCACCTTGCCTGGAATTGGATCAATGTCGGGTATATATGGTAAAAAGGACGATACAGAAGCTTTTTATTCTTTTACTTCCTTTACGTTTCCTTCAACCATTTATAAATATGATGCTGTAAATAATACATCCGAAGTTTACCGAAAATCTGAAATCGACTTTGATACTGAAGCTTATGAAACCAAACAGGTATTCTACGAAAGTAAAGATGGAACAAAAGTACCCATGTTCCTGGTTCATAAAAAAGGTTTAAAAATGGATGGCAATAATCCTGTATACCTTTATGGATATGGCGGGTTCAATGTCAGTTTGACTCCAAGATTCAGAATAACAAGCCTGGCATTGCTCGAAAATGGATTTGTTTATGCTATGCCCAATTTAAGGGGTGGTGGCGAATATGGTGAGGAATGGCATGAAGGCGGAATGCAAATGAACAAACAAAATGTATTTGACGATTTTATTGCTGCTGCAGAATATTTGATAGCAGAAAATTACACTTCTCCTGAAAAATTAGCCATTGCCGGAGGATCAAATGGAGGTTTGTTGGTTGGTGCTTGTATGATCCAGCGACCCGATCTGTTTAAAGTGGCTTTGCCTGCTGTAGGTGTAATGGATATGCTTCGTTATCATAAATTTACTATTGGTTGGGCCTGGGCCGGTGACTATGGTACCAGTGAGGACAATGATGAAATGTTTAAGTATTTGTATGCTTACTCACCATTACATGCACTCAAACAAGGAGTAGCTTATCCTGCGACATTGGTAACAACTGCCGATCATGATGATCGCGTTGTACCTGCACATTCATTTAAGTTTGCAGCTACCCTGCAAGAAAGACATCAGGGTGATAATCCTGTTTTGATCAGGATTGATGTAAAAGCAGGTCACGGTGGTGGAAAACCCACAGCAAAAATTATCGAAGAATATGCTGATGAATGGTCGTTTATGATGTATAATTTAGGAGTGACTCCAATATATTAAAGAATACTTGTTAATTATTTCAGAGATGATTGCTTAGGTGATCATCTCTTTTTTTATGTTTAATTTTGCCGGCAGATTGAAGCTATGGCACGTAAAAAAGTAATCATCGGTTTATCAGGTGGAGTTGACTCCAGTGTAGCAGCGTATCTTTTGTTAGAACAAGGATATGATGTGGAGGCACTTTTTATGATCAATTGGAAAGATAGTAGTGTGACATTATCCGGCGACTGCGCCTGGGAAGAAGATATCATTATTGCAAAGCTGGTTGCCAAAAAACTGGGCATCAAATTACATGTCGTCGACTCAAGTGAAGATTACAGAAAAAAAGTAGTGGATTATATGTTCAGGGAATATGAACTCGGCCGGACTCCCAATCCTGATGTATTGTGTAACCGCGAAATTAAATTCGATGTTTTTATCAATAAGGCAAAAGAGATTGGCGCGGAATATTTTGCCACTGGTCATTATTGCAGAAAAGATGAAATACAGGTAAATGGGAAAACGGTTTATAGACTATTGGCAGGTAGTGATCCAAATAAGGACCAAAGTTATTTTTTGTGTCAGCTAAACCAGGATCAGATCAAAGACGCCTTATTTCCAATTGGACATATCCTGAAACCCGAAGTCAGGGATATAGCAGCCAAGCTTGACCTTGCTTCGGCTGAGAAAAAAGATTCACAAGGAATTTGTTTTGTTGGGAAAGTAGATCTGCCTACATTTCTACAACAGAGACTTGAGCCCAATTCCGGGGATATCATTGAAATTCCTAAAGATCATATTCTAGATGAAATCCGAATTGATAATAATCAAACCGTAAATAAAAATAAACTTCAAATTATATGCACCGACCGATCCTATGATCCGACAACTGGAAAAGTTTTAGGTCAGCATAGAGGAGCACATTATTTTACCATCGGGCAACGAAAAGGTCTTGATGTAGGAGGCACTCAAGAACCCTTGTTTATTATTAAAACTGATATCACAAACAATATTGTTTTCGTTGGTCAGGGAAAAAATCATCCGGGCTTATTCCGATCAGGTTTATTTATTGATAAAGATGAAATTCACTGGATCAGACCAGACTTAAAACTGAAGTCAGGAGAAAGAGATCAATACCTGGTTAGGATAAGGTATCGACAAGCACTGCAACAAGCTACCATCTATAATTTTAATGAAGGGATGTATATTATTTTTGACAATCCTCAAAGAGGCATAACTTCAGGACAATTTGCCGCATGGTACAAAAATGATGAACTATTGGGTTCAGGTGTAATTTTTTAATCGTTTTTTTATTTGTCATTTTATTGCAACCTCCCTAATCATTTTATCCTTAAAAGAAATCAGGAAATGAATGTTATAAGTATAATGACACACCCCTGCTCCCCTCTCTATAGGGGAGTTATTGTATTCATTTCCTGATTTCTTTTAAGGATAAAATGATTTGAG
>DAOVYU010000230.1 GCA_030635465.1 Bacteroidales bacterium
CGTCTGTTCTGATTGAATATTTTTTTTAGTTCAGGGTTGAGATGTTTGGTTAAAAATCCAATTGATTTTCTGAAATTACAATAAAAATAAATGTTAGAGCGATCGGATATATTATTTGAAAATGAACGATAGTTGAAATTTTCAGAAAGTGTTTTTTGTAAATAAAAATTATTCACCAGGTATATTAATTGTTTAGGATTATTAGCAAAAACGATATAATCCTTAATTGCAATAAAATAGTTGTTCTCAATCAGGTTAAAGCTACTACCAAAAACTTTTGGCAGGAAACCAGGGATATCTATTTTTTTAATCATATAATCCCCAAATACTTGTTGATATGGATTTTTACCGGTTTTAGTTTTTACTTTTGAAATTATCCTATCAAGTTTTTCAATGGCTCCTTTTATATCATTTGTATGCAATACTACAAACGAATTACTTTTCATATCTGCATTACCTGTTGAAGCCAAAGCAACTTCATTTCCAATCCATGAAATCAAAAGATCATATAGATCAAGATTATATTTTTTTTGAATAGCTTGAAATGATGTATTATACTCCTGCCATTTTTTATTATCCGAATAATACACCTTAATGGATTGCTGATAATTATTAAAATCTTCAAATCCAAAATGAAGGAGCAGGCTAATATCATAAGGCAAAATTTCCGGAATTTCAATCTGTTGAGGATCCTGTTGAAAATTATTTAGGTAATATATGGCAGTATCCGAAGTAATGGTATACCCATTGAATAATAATTCATCATTTTTAATGATCAAGTCCGTTTCGGTCCATAGCCCAAAGCTACTTAATTCATTTACTGCCGGGAGTATTTTATCGCTGGTTAAACTCGAAAGCCAACCAGCTATTTGGCCATAATTAATGTAAATATTTGCATCAACATTTTGTCCTGCTGTAATCTTTAATCTACTGAAATGTTCATCATTTTCTATGGAGGATTCACTATCTATTTGATCAACTGCACCATGAACAATATTTTCATCAAAACTTGCTAAGAAAAGACCTTTATAAACGGTATAATTGAGCAAGTCTTTGTACCCGGATATGTTTACCATAAGTACCTCAGCATCTTTATAATTTTTACGCATCAAGATACTTTTCTCTCCATTTACTTTGCGAACAAAATGATCAACGTTAATAGACTCATTTGGCGATTTGAGCTCAATGATATACAGGATTTCATTCTCCCCTGAATTACCAGGTTGTACTGCCAGTATCATGGTTTGTTTTTCCAGGATATTACGGATGTAATCTTCCTGAAGAATGTATGTATTTAAAATCAACAATTGCTGGTTAATCTCATTTATATCCTGAATATTTACAAGTTCCGTCCATAAATCAGTTTGATAGTTCAACTTTTTTATGGTTTGTAAAGGCTTTTTAAATTCAAGGAATAATGGAGTTTGTGGAGAAATTGCACTAATAGCAGGAATTACAGGATCCTTGTATACCCTATAATATTGATAACCATAATACCCAGTTCCAACCAGTATAAGGATTAATGAAATGATAAAAATATTTCTCCAAAAGTTCGACACTCTATAATTTGGTACAAGTTATGTGTTTGAGCAAAAATAAAACAATTAACCATAAAATGCCTGAAATGTTGAGATTAATTTAATTGCTGACGGCTATTTGAAAAATATATCAGAATAAAAAAGCCGGACAATGTCCGGCCTCAGTTCACTAATCAAATTTAAATATATATCAACACTATTCTTCGTCAGAACCACCACTAAGTTCTGGTACATATACTGAAACTTCATCGTAAGTAGACTCAACTACTTCCCTGTATTCTTCAAAAAATTTCCATTTGGATCCCTCTCCATGAACTTCTTCATAGTCTTTCCAGAAATTATCTTCCTCATCAAAAAATGCCCAATTTTTAAACCCAAAAGCTATGGCAATATCTCTACCGCTGGCAGATGAAAATTGAGTTCTGTAAACCTGAAAATAGTTGGGATAATTTTTTTCTTTGTATACCTCAACAACTTTCTCTAGTAATGCGGTAAAACGATAACCTTCAAAGGGTTTGATGTCATACATTGACCAGATTTCTTTACCTGAAAATGCCCCTTCTGGTGAATGGGAAACTTTTTCATCATATTTCCAATATTCACCTTCTGAAACATCTTCCACATATGGCATTACCTTATCGCGCCAATCTGCCAAATGCTCTTCTGTATCAGGCCTGCTGTCCAATTCGGTGTATGTTAAAGGACCCATAACCCAAACCCATTCACCTGTATGAGGACCTGTAGATGCCATCCAGATATGCGCTGTATAAGGTTTTTCATTGTGATACGTTTTGTTGTGATTGGCCATGGCTTCACCTAATTCTTTCAATTTGTCGGTTTTAGGTTTTAGATAAATCATTTGATACATTTTGTAATCAGTTTCCTCTTCCTGTGAAAAACTGAAGAAAACAAAACACATGATTGAAATAATAACTGTCGATAATTTTTTCATCTTGTCAATTTTAATTAGAATTAATTTGGTTGTCAATAATATCTTTATTTGGAATGGTTCTAAACAAAGGTATTTGTATTTTTAGGGAATTAGTATTCTTTAACAAATAATTAACAAACTATATCACAATAAAAATCATTTGCCTAGAAAGACTTAACCTTGATTGAATATTATGCGATCCTTTTCTATAGCAGCACTACTATTTTGTTTTATTTTTTCAAACGGTCAGGATATTTCCGATACCTTATCTATGGTTAAAAAAAATACAATCAAATTTTATCAACATAATACTGAAATCAGGTTTGCTGATATTTCAGATATAATAAATTCAGACCCGGAAGCTTCTAAATATTTCCGATATGCAAAAATCAACAGGTCTTTTTCCAATGTTTTTCTTGGACTTGGAATTATTTCCTTTGGTTATGGAGTGCTCAATGGATTGTCTAACGCCATTGAGGAAGATGAACCATCACAATTGTTAGCTGGAACTATAGCTGGTATTATTGTAGGTGGAGCACTGATTGGCATCTCATTTCCATTAAAAAGTGCTTATAAAAAACATGCACGAAAAGCCTTGAAGATATATAACCATGGATTAGGTGCATCAGGATATAGATCGCCGGAATTAATAATTGGCTATACCAACAATGGTTTTGGATTTGTAATACATTTTTAGTTTATTTTTTACATACCACAATAAATTCTTTTGATTGTTTATTTAGTTCATGTTCTTGAAAATCTCCAAATATATTTACCAATTTTAATTTAGATTGTTTGATCAGGTGCTCAATTTCATACCTAAAGAAAAATCTCAAATCTGTTTTCCATTCTTCCGTTTTTTCTAATCCATCCTCATCCCAAACAAACTTAAATGTAACATGACTAATTTGATTAATTGGATCAGCCTGCATAGAGGAATAGCGGGTAAGTTTTTTTCCTGGGCTGTATTCACCTTCAAAGTCTTTAACATGATCAAGACCTTCGTGCAACATTTTTAAATTGGGGACAAACAAATCAAATATAAAACTACCATCCGGGTTTAAATGGGCAAACACCCTATCCAATGCTTTAAATTGATCTTCAACAGTTAAAAGATGCATAAAGACCCTGAAGGGAGCAATGATTAAGTCGAATTTTTGATCTAAATTAAAAGTACAAATATCCTGAACTTCAATCCTATGGTGATCTTTTTCAGGTAACTTATTTTTAAGAATTTCAAACATTGCAGGACTTATATCAATGCCGTAAATATCAGCACCTTTGTTTAATGCATCCAAAAAAAGCCGGCCGGTTCCTACTCCAATTTCCAATATCGGGCCTGTGGTATCAAAGATTCGGTTCATAAAGTATTGGTGATCTTTGGCATCACGGACTTGATCATAGATCGTATCATAAAATCGCGCAAAAAACGCTGGGTATTTATTTGAATCAGCCATAGAATATGTTTATTTACAAAGTTATTATTTGTGGGATAACATTTATAAATTTGCAACAAATTAATAATCATGACCCTCAGCTTATACACAGATGAATATTTTATGAAGGAAGCCATGAAAGAGGCAAGGCAA
>DAOVYU010000266.1 GCA_030635465.1 Bacteroidales bacterium
AAACATTGCTAAAACCAAGCTGGAAGAAACAATGAATGCAGAAATTGCCAGATGGACAATGACTGAATCAGAAAAAAAAGCCATTCTTTCAAGAACTACAATTACATCAGATATAGAAGCCGCTGTATATGGGGATTTAGTTATCGAATCCATAAATGAGGATTTGAAAAGTAAAAGAAATTTATTTACAAAAATTGATAAAATTTGTGAGAAAGAAACTATTTTTATAACAAATACGGCAGCCTTAAGTATTACTGAAATTGCATCAGTAACCGAACGACAAGATAAACTTATCGGTATGCATTTTCTCAACCCGGTTCCAAAAATTCCCTTGGTTGAAATTATCCGTGGATTAAAGACTTCCAATGAAACTTATGAATTAACTAAGGACTTTGCAGAAATTTTAGACAAAACCGCAGTAGAGGTTTTTGAGTATCCCGGATATATTACTACCAGGGTAATTGTCCCCATGATTAATGAAGCAATGTATATCCTAATGGAAGGAGTCGCATCTGCAGAGCATATCGATACAGCTATAAAGCTAGGATATAATTTCTCAAAAGGTCCGCTTGCTCTTGCAGATCAAATTGGATTGGATGCACTTATGCAGTGGATGGAAACATTGTTTAGAGAATTGGGCGACATAAAATACAGACCCTGTCCACTCTTAAGAAAGCTGGTAAGAGCAGGGCATTTAGGAATTAAAACCGGAAGAGGGTTTTTTGAATATCCTCAACCTCAATAGCGAACTTTACGGTTAAATAATAAAAAAAATGAGTCTGGGAATAACGTATACGTAAAAAAGAATCAGTAATCGGTAACCAGTGATCAGTGACTAATGACAAGTGACCCGAAACAAATAACTTATACCCAAAAAGATAATCCTTTGTCTATAAGCAAATCAAAAATAAGAATGAATCGGAAAAACAAATGAAAGTACTTGTATTAAATAGTGGTAGTTCTTCAGTAAAATATCAAATGATTGATCCCAAAAAAGAGGAATGTCTGGCCAAAGGAGTAGTTGAAAGAATAGGTATGGCAGGCGCCATGCTAACCCACAAACCAAAGGATCGCGAACAGGTAAGATTAACAGGCGAAATACTAGACCACAAAGTTGCCATTGAATATGTAATGAGTATATTGCTTAGTAAAAATCATGGCGTCATTAAAGATAAAAATGAAATAAGTGCAGTGGGACATCGGGTTGTTCATGGCGGTGAAGCGTTTAGTAATTCAGTAATGATAACATCGGAAGTTATAAAAGAAATTGCTAATTGCATTGAATATGCTCCTTTACATAATCCGGCAAACTTAAAAGGAATAAGAGCTACACAGGCAATATTGCCAAATATTCCAGAAGTCGCCGTTTTTGATACAGCGTTTCATCAATCAATGCCAATGCATGCTTTTATTTATGGTTTACCCTATGTTGTTTACAAAAGACATGGTATTCGTAGATATGGATTTCATGGTACATCTCATTTATATGTTTCTGATCGTGCTGCAAAAATATTGAAAAAACCAAAAGATAAATTAAAAATTATTACTTGTCATTTAGGCAATGGATCATCAATTGCCGCAATCAAGAATGGGAAATCCCTGGATACTTCTATGGGGTTTACACCGCTTGAAGGATTGTTAATGGGAACTCGGAGCGGTGATTTGGATCCTGCAGTAGTACTGCATATAATGAACAAAGAAGAAATGACCATGCATGAAATGAATACTATGCTAAATAAACATAGTGGAATTCAAGGCTTGAGTGGATTAAGCAGTGATATGCGAGAAATTGAGGAAGTTCTTGATAGTAACGAACAAGCTCTATTATCTCACCAGGTATTTTGTTACAGGCTAAAAAAATATATAGGTGCTTATTGTGCAGCTATGAATGGAGCTGACGCCATTGTATTTACAGGTGGCATAGGCGAGAATTCTTCAGTTGTAAGACGTGATACATTGAACGAGATGCAGTTTTTTGGAATTGAATTAGATTCCAGAAAAAATAATAAAAGAGAAAATGGCGAGAAGGAAATCCAAGGTAAAAATTCAAAAGTCAAAATACTAATTATTCCTACTAATGAAGAATTAGTTATTGCCAGAGACACCATGGCAATTGTAAATAAACTAAATTAGAAAATTCAAAGAAATTAGTAGCCGCCTTGAAGCAATTTTTTTTGCTTAATAAAATAATTCGAATTTATTGAATTCCTGTCTCTCATTTATTAAATTCTCCGACTTTTATGAAGATAAATATTCAAAAACTTTCTGAAGGCATTCATGAGGTTTCAGAGGAAATATCAGCGGAAGATTTAGGGTTATCACAAACTGTCAAAACAGTGGGAAAACTTAAGCTAAATGCTTTTGTTGATAAGTTTGAAGATTCTTTCAGGATAAAATTAAATATCATAGTGGATTTAATTGAGCGGTGCGATAAATGCCTGGAAGAGTTTAATGCAGAAATTGATGAAAGCGGTGAGCAAATTTATCAGGTAGGTGAGGGTGACTATACAGATGATGACATTGAAGTTCTACCTGATAATACAAGAGAAATTGATTTAAGTAAATTAATAATTGAAGTTTTTTTGATAAATCGTCCGATACAAAAAATTTGCAGAGAAGATTGTCGAGGTTTATGCCCGGATTGCGGCAAAAATTTAAACCAAACAACCTGTAGTTGTAAAAGTGAACGTATCGACCCCAGATTGGAAAAACTGAAGTCACTTATTAAGTAGGAGTTTTCATGCCAAATCCGAAAAGAAAAATATCACGTTCCAAAAGGGATAAAAGAAGAGCAACCTGGGCGGCAAAGCTAAAACCAAGCCATTTATCAGAATGTTCTAATTGTGGAGAGAAAAAAATGCCACATCATGCTTGTCCTAATTGTGGTCATTACAAAGGTGTTGCTGTTTATACACCAGATGTAAGTTAATTTTAACATCAACAAAAACGAATTATAACATGCGAATTGCCCTAGATGCAATGGGTGGAGATAATGCCCCTCAGGCGACTGTCGAAGGGGCTTATTTATATCAAAAAGATACTCAGAACAGAAATAGCATTATACTGGTTGGAAACAAAGAAATTCTCCAGGTTGAGTGTGCAAAACACGGTGATTGTGATAAACATAATATTGCTATCAAAAATGCCACTCAGTTTATTGAAATGAATGAATCCCCTACAGATGCACTGAAAAAGAAACAGGATTCTTCAATGTTGGTTGGTATAAAAATGCATAAAGCTAATGAAGCTGATGCATTTGTAAGTGCCGGAAATACAGGGGCACAGATGGCGGCCAGCTTATTAAATCTTGGTAGAATTAAAGGGGTAAATCGCCCGGCAATCGGCTCATTTATTCCAAGTGAAAAAGGAATGGTATTTGTAATTGATGTTGGTGCAAATGTGGATTGTAAGCCGCTTAACCTTTTTCAATTTGGTACGATGGGACGAATCTTTGTTGACCATATTTTCGACAAACAAGATTTGAAAATCGGATTACTAAATATTGGCGAAGAAGAAAAAAAGGGAAATGAACTTTCGATTGCAGCGTATCAATTAATGAAAGATAAATGTGAAGGCTTTGTTGGCAATATCGAGGGTAGAGATATATTACGAGGTAAAGTTGATGTAGTTGTTTGTGACGGATTTGTTGGTAATATTATTTTGAAATTTGCTGAAAGCATCATGGGGGTGTTAACAAAAAGCATCAAGCGCAACCTGGGGAG
>DAOVYU010000173.1 GCA_030635465.1 Bacteroidales bacterium
GAAAATCCTGATCATAAAATATTGGAATTGTGTCAGCAACCTGATACAATGAATTACGGCTTTAATTTGTTGGTTCACAAATACCAGCAAAAAGTCTATATGCATATTCGTAGGATCCTTATTGATCATGATGATACTGACGATATTGTACAGGATACTTTTATCAAGGTTTGGAAAAATTTAAAGGGTTTTAGATCGGAATCCAACTTGTATACCTGGATTTACCGTATCGCCACCAATGAAGCATTGTCCTTTTTACAAAAGAAAAAAAGGAAATACTTTTTTATTACCATTGATTACAATTCCAAACTATCGAAAAATTTGGAGGCTGATAATTATTATAACGGCGATGAAATCCAATTGCGTTTGCAAAAAGCTTTATTAACCCTTCCTGATAAACAAAGATTGGTATTTAATATGAAATATTACGATGATTTGAAATATGAAGAAATGTCAGATATTCTTGGGACATCTGTTGGGGCTTTAAAAGCGTCATATCATATTGCTGTTAAAAAAATTGAAAAATTCATCATAAACAATTAAACCATAGGATTTAAAATCCGTCAAATAGATAATGGCAAACAAAAAGGAACCATATAATAATGTGACAAATCCTGAAGAACCAGGATCCGAACTTTCGAAGATTAAAATAGAGCAAAATTTTCAGGTGCCGGAAAACTATTTTGTTGAATTGCCACAAATCATACAGGAAAAAGTAATACAAAGAAAAGTTCAATTTGATATGCACAGCATCTTTAATTACTTTACAAATCCATACAGGGCTGTAGTGTTAGGTTCACTGTTAGCAGTACTTTTGGTTGGTATATTTATACTATCGAACCAAAAAAACGAGAATCAAATATCTGTTGAGTTTTCATTTGAGGAAATGATGGAAATATATCCCGATTTGATTGAATATATGGATGATCAGGTTTTGATAGAGTTTGTTGCTGTCCAAATGGATCAAAAGGAATTCGATTTTATTGATTATGAAATTGGTTTTGACTCAATTCTAATTCAAAATGAGGTGATTCCACTTTTATCCGATGAAGAAATTTCAGAGATTATTTATAACTTATAAATTTTACAAAATGAAAAAAACAGTAGAAAAATTAGTAGTACCCATATTGGTTTTATTATTTACAATATTCGCTTTAAATTTAATAGCACAGGACAAAGAGCAGCATAGAAATATGCAACAAAACAAAGAAAGAATAGAAGCCCAAAAAGTAGCTTTTATAACCAATAGACTGGACCTGAGTAGTGCTGAAGCAGAAAGATTCTGGCCGGTTTATAATGATTTTAAAGATGAACTAAAAGCAAAACAAAAAACCTGGCGAAACAAGCATGATTTTAAACCTAATGACATTTATGAAATGTCTGATACTGATGCTGAAGAATTTGCTAAAGATCAATTAAATCATGAGCAGGAAATCTTGAATTTGAGAAAAGGCCTTATCACCAATATGAAAGGGGTAATTTCTGCACAGAAAATAGTAATGTTGCTAGAAGCAGAAAAAGAATTCAGGGTTGAATTGATGCGGAAAATATCACATGGAAGATCAACAGGAGTTGGGAGAAGTGAAGATAGAAGATAAGAAAAGATTAACGCATTTTCCACAATCTATACTCATCTACTAAACTGAGGGTTGTTTCATCCGGGATGGTTATAGATGTGGAAAGTTTTAACCTGCTTAGGTTTTTGGGCCAAAATACCACTGGCATAATATCACCTCCATATTCTCCATTCGAACTTACAAAAGACTCACTATCAAGAAATGAATTTATGTTAAACATATATGGACAGTTGGGATCATATTGATAAATACCCACACTTCTTAATGTGTTAAATTCTAAAATCACCTCACCACATAAAACACCCCCTTCATCAAATATTCTTTTGCTCCTGATTACAGCATCAGGATAATCCTGCTGCATTTGATCTCCTTCCAGGTAAGTAGAAATTAATTCCTGAAAATCACTCTGAGTAACCATAGCTGTATCATCTTTCATGGAGAGAATATTGATATACTTGATCCTTAGTGTTCCAGATCCATCCTCTTTTATTTCAAAAGTATACTCTTTCTTTTCGATGGTTAAGCAGCTACTAACACATACAGCTAAGAAAATCAGTAAAATTGTTTTGATTAATCTATTCATTCCCCACAAATTTAAATCAAAAGTACAAATTAATTGAAATCCTTCATAGCAGATATGTATTTTTGTTGGATAAAATTATGAATATGAAAACATCTGTTGATATTAGTTATTATCCATTACAACCAGAATTTGTAACACCAATTCTCGATTTCATAAAAAGACTAAATGCATATGAAAATATAAAGGCTGTTACAAATGGTATGAGTACACAGGTATTCGGAGAATATTTTGATGTTATGGAGGCTATTACTAAAGAAATTTATAAATCTTTTGAAATCCCACACTCAGTTTTTGTTTTAAAAGTTATTAATGCCGATCTGAAATAAGGAAAATTCTTGTATCTTATATTAAAATCCTTCTGTGATAATTACATCTTATATATTTGAAACACTTTGGAATAATGTCCTTGATACCACAACTCTGGAATTTGTAGCAGTAATATTTGGTTTGTTGAGTGTATGGTATGCCAAGCAGGAAAAAATCCTGGTTTATCCAACCGGGATTATCAGTGTAATAATCTATGTGTATATCTGTTTTGGAATTAAATTATATGCAGATGCAGGTATCAATCTTTTTTATTTTATTATGAGTGTTTATGGATGGTATAATTGGGCAAAAAAAGGGGAACAACCACAGATCAGGATAACGAAATGCAATAATAAGGATTGGAAGATTTCTGTAGTTATGTTTTTTGTTTCAGCTGTGGTAATTATTGTATTGTTGAAAATATTGAAGCAGGATGATATAGAATACTGGTCCACAAGTATACCATATATTGACACTTTTACAACAGCTATTTTTATTGTTGGAATGTGGTTAATGGCTTTTAAAAAATTGGAAAACTGGATTTTTTGGATTATTGGAGATGTGATTTCAGTTCCGCTGTATGCTTATAAAGGATTGGTTTTTACAAGTTTTCAGTTTTTGGTGTTTTTAATAATTGCTGTTGCAGGTTATATGGCCTGGAAAAAGAAAATAAATTCATCTCAAACGAAAACTATGGATATCAATTAAATATGTAACCATTGATAATTAGGAGTTTAAATTATAATTTTTGATCAGGAAAATTGCAATAACAGGACCGGAAAGTACAGGCAAGTCTTATATAACTGAAGAATTAGCTCATCATTTTCATACCTTGTATGTGCCTGAATTTGCACGGGTTTATCTTGATCATTTAGATAGGGAATATACCTATGAAGATATTTTATTTATTGCAAAAAGCCAGATGGAGAGCGAAGCTGTGGCCAATGAAAGGGCAAAGGAATTTTTATTTTGTGATACTGATTTAATTGTAACAAAAATCTGGTGTGAATATAAATATGGGAAATGCCATGAATGGATATTGAAGAGCCTTGAAAAAAACAATTATGATTTATATTTATTATTAAATATTGATTTGCCATGGCAACCAGATACTCAAAGAGAACATCCTGATAATAGAAAAGAATTATTTGAATTATATTTGGAAGAATTAAAATCAAGAAGATTACCTTTTGAAGTTATTCAAGGAGTTGGGGAGGAAAGATTACAGAATGCAATAAAACTTGTAAACCAAAGGTTTAATAAATTAATGTAAATAAACAGTTCAATCCAGTTGAGTAGTAAGCTGCAAATGAAAGTGAAGAAGATATGTTTTCTGGCCGATAGTCATAGTTTATATGATGATCGGATCTATTGGAAAGAAGCACTTTCGTTAAAAAAAGCAGGGTATGAAATCTATTACATTTTAGCTGGAGACAAAGTTGAAAATGGAATTACAAAAGAGGGTATACATTTTCAAATTATTCAAAAGGATTATTATTCTAATAATCGATACATCAATTTTCTGGCAAAAAGGTATTTGCCAGGCGGTTTGTACAGTCAAATGTTTAAAAGTGCTGCAACTGTTGAGGCGGATGTATACCACATCCAGGATTTAAAGGTAAACCGAATTGGAAAGAAATTCAAAAATCTCAATCACGGTCCAAAAATCATATATGATATTCACGAACCTTATCCTGAGAATATTATTGATTATCACCGAACTAAAGGACCAGGTACCGTAATAAAAAATTTATATGCTAAGTATATAAGGAGATGGGAACATAAATGTGCAAAAATCTATGATTTAATAATTGTTACCGCAGAAAACCTATATAAACGTTTTTCTGCCTTCCTGCCAAAGGAAAAAGTTCAGATCATATACAATTATACCAATCTGGAAAGTCCTGATCAAACACGAGATTTGAAAAATAAAGAATTTGATGCAATATATACTGGAGGAATTACAAAACTGCGGGGTGCTTTTAAAATATTGGAGGCTATAAGAATTCTGAAGCAAAAGAAAGCGGATATTAAAATGTTGTTCCTGGGTTCTTATTTTCCAGCGGATCTTAAAGAGAAAATGATTAAGTTTATAGAGGAGTACCAACTTGAA
>DAOVYU010000044.1 GCA_030635465.1 Bacteroidales bacterium
ATCTTTGCTCAGGCAATCATGTTTCTGCCTATTACTTTAGCTGGATTTACAGAATCAGAAGGTATGTCAGGATTTATCAATGCTTTTGCAAATATCAATGGATTCTGGTATAATTTTACGTTTTTTATGATGATTATCATATTTACGTATTTCTATACAGCCATTACGATTAATCCAAATCAGATGGCTGATGATATGAAGAAGAATGGCGGGTTTATTCCTGGGGTTAAACCTGGTAGGAAAACTGCTGAATTTATAGATAATGTGATGTCACGAATTACTTTACCCGGATCAATGTTTCTCGGGTTTGTTGCTATCATGCCAGCACTCGTAAGTATAATGGGTGTGAGTACCCAGTTCGCACAATTTTATGGGGGAACATCCCTGCTTATTTTAGTAGGTGTTGTACTTGATACATTGCAGCAAATCGAAAGTCATCTATTGATGAGGCATTATGATGGATTGACAAAATCTGGAAGAATAAAGGGGCGTTCATCATTTAGCATGACTGGATAATAAAGGAATTGTCAAGGTTGCGCAAATGATCTATTTGAAGACGAAAGAAGAAATTGAATTAATAAGAAAAAGTTCTTTACTTGTTGGTAAAACTTTAGCTGAAGTAGCTAAATTGATTAAACCCGGTGTAAAAACCATTGATCTTGATAAACGTGCAGAAGAATTTATTACTGATCATGGTGCCATTCCAGGATTTAAAGGTTACAATGGATTTCCATATACACTATGTATTTCAATAAATGAAAATGTAGTTCATGGTTTTCCTTCAGAAAGGGAATTAATAGACGGAGATATTGTTTCTGTTGATTGTGGCACATTAATGAATGGATTTTACGGTGACTCGGCATATACATTTGGAGTAGGAGAAGTTAAGGAAGAAGTAGTAGCCTTAATGAAACGCACCAAAGAATCACTATACATTGGGATTGAAATGGCAGTAGCTGGAAATCGTATTGGAGATATTGGAAATGCCGTTCAAAAATATGTTGAAAAAGTTGGCTATACAGTTGTACGGGATTTAGTTGGTCACGGATTGGGAAAAAATTTGCATGAAAAACCAGAAGTTCCAAATTATGGTCGGCAAGGAACTGGTCCTATATTAAAAGAAGGAATGGTACTGGCTATTGAGCCGATGACCAATTTAGGTACAAAAAAAGTAGTACAGGAAAATGATGGTTGGACCATTCGTACTGCAGACAGAAAACCATCAGCTCATTTTGAACATGATGTGGCAATAAGAAAAGGAAAAGCTGATATACTGTCGACCTTTGAATATATTGAAGAAGTATTAAATTAATAACGATTAATAGATTAAATTTTATCCGGTTTATATGGCAAAACAAGCCTCAATAGAACAAGACGGAACAGTAATAGAATCATTGGGAAATGCAATGTTCCGTGTAGAACTCGAAAATGGACATATTATTACTGCCCATATTTCAGGAAAGATGCGTATGCATTACATTAAAATATTACCTGGTGATAAGGTGAAATTAGAAATGTCGCCTTATGATTTGACAAAAGGTCGGATAACATTCAGATACAAATAAAAATAAGTAAAATGAAAGTAAGGGCATCAGTAAAGAAAAGAACACCTGACTGTAAAATCGTACGCAGGAAAGGTCGTTTGTATGTGATTAACAAAAAAAATCCTAAATACAAACAAAGACAAGGATAATCGATTTTTTACCAAAGGCATCATTATGGGAGATTTTCGATTTATAATTGACAATTAGAAATAATAAATAAAATAATATATGGCTCGTATAGCAGGTATAGACATACCAAAAAATAAAAGAGGAGTAATTGCATTAACCTATGTTTACGGAATCGGTCGATCAAGAGCTGAAGAGATTCTGCTAGCAGCAGGTATAGATGTTAACAAAAAAGTTCAAGATTGGACTGATGATGAGCAAAATAACATTCGTAATTACATCAGCAGCGGTTTTAAAGTAGAAGGTGAATTGCGTTCTGAAGTACAACTGAATGTTAAACGGTTGATGGATATCGGAACTTACCGTGGTATTCGTCATCGTATTGGCTTACCATTACGCGGACAAAGCACAAAAAACAATGCACGTACACGTAAAGGAAGAAAAAGAACTGTTGCTAACAAAAAGAAAGCAATAAAAGGTTAATGATTAGTTGATTTTATTTCGACGGAAAATTATTTAATATATGGCTAAGAAAACCAGAACAACGAAAAAAAGGATTGTTAAAGTAGAACCACTTGGAAAAGCATATATCAAGGCATCCTTTAACAACATTATTATTACGCTTACCAATAATGGAGGTCAGGTTATCTCCTGGGCATCTGCAGGTAAAATGGGGTTTAGAGGTTCTAAAAAGAACACACCTTATGCTGCCCAAATGGCAGCAGAAGATTGTGCCAAAAAGGCTTACGATCAGGGATTGCGTAAAGTAAAGGTTTATGTTAGAGGTCCTGGATCTGGAAGAGAATCTGCTATGCGTACATTGCATTCACAAGGAATTGAAGTAACAGAGATCAATGATGTAACTCCACTTCCGCATAATGGTTGCAGACCTCCTAAAAGAAGAAGGGTTTAATCACGTATAAAATCGATTTTAGTTTAGAAATTATTTTTAGAAAAATATTTAGAAATGGCAAGATATACAGGTCCTAAAACAAAAATTGCAAGGAAGTTCAGAGAGCCAATTTATGGTCCGGATAAAAGTTATGACAAGAAGAACTATCCTCCAGGACAGCATGGTAACTCTAGACGCAGAAGGAAACAATCAGAATATGGAATCCAGCTGCAGGAAAAACAAAAAGCAAAATACACTTATGGTATTCTTGAAAGGCAATTTAGAAATGTATTTGCAAAAGCTTCACAGAAAAAAGGAATTACAGGTGAAATCCTGCTACAGCTAATCGAAGCACGTTTAGATAATGTTGTTTTTCGTTTAGGTATTGCACCTAGCCGTCCGGCAGCTCGCCAGCTGGTTAGTCACCGTCATATTACAGTTAATGGTGAAGTATTAAATATTCCTTCATATGCAGTAAAACCTGGAGATATCATCAGTGTAAGAGAAAAATCTAAATCATTGGAAGCCATTACTGATTCACTTGCTTCAAGAGGAGGCGGATTTTCATGGTTAGAATGGGCAGAAGAGCAAATGAATGGTAAGTTTTTGAATTACCCAAAAAGAGATGAAATTCCTGAAAATATAAAGGAACAACTAATCGTCGAATTATACTCAAAGTAAAATAATCAGACAATTAAATTTATCACAAAAATAACACATAACTGATGACAGTTTTAGCATTTCAAAAACCTGATAAAGTTATCATGATTGAAGCTGATGAATTCAAAGGCATCTTCGAATTCCGTCCGCTTGAACCAGGATTTGGTATTACTATTGGTAATACGCTAAGAAGAATATTATTATCCTCGCTGGAAGGATTTGCAATAACATCTATTAAAGTTGAAGGAGTTGAGCAGGAGTTTACTACAATTAAGGGCGTGGTAGAGGATGTTACTGAAATTGTTCTGAATTTGAAGAAAATTCGATTTAGAAGGCAGATTGACAGTGAAACAACTGAAAAAGTACATATCGTAATTGGTGATCAGGAAGTTTTTAAAGCTGGTGATATTAACAAATTTCTATCTGTATTTCAGGTATTAAATCCTGACGAGGTTATTTGTAACATGGAACCTAATGTAAAACTTTCCATTGAATTAACCATTGAAAAAGGACGTGGATATGTTCCGGCTGAAGAGAATAAATCTCTGAATGCATCATTAGGAACTATTTTTTTGGATTCTATTCATACCCCAATCAAAAATGTGAAATTCCATGTTGAAGATTACCGGGTTGAGCAGAAAACTGACTATGAGAAACTGGTTCTTGAGTTAGATACTGATGGTTCTATCCATCCAAAAGAAGCACTGAAAGAAGCTGCTAAAATTTTAATTCATCACTTTATGTTATTTTCTGATGAAAGAATTACCCTTGACTCAGAAGAGAAAACAGTTACTGAAGAATTTGATGAAAGTTCATTACATACACGTCAGTTGTTAAAAACCAAATTGGTTGACCTTGACTTATCAGTAAGGGCATTAAATTGTTTGAAAGCTGCTGATGTTGAAACATTGGGTGATTTAGTGCAATTTAATAAAAATGATCTGTTGAAATTCAGGAATTTTGGTAAAAAATCCTTAACCGAACTTGAAGAGTTGGTTAAAACTAAAGGACTTGAATTTGGGATGAATATTTCGAAATATAAATTAGATAAGGAATAATCGAGATGAGACACAGGAAGAATTTTAATCATTTATCTAGGACGAGCTCGCACAGAAAAGCAATGCTGTCAAATATGGCCAGCTCATTGATTCTACATAAACGTATCCATACAACAACTGCAAAAGCAAAAGCACTGCGTACATATATTGAACCACTGATCACTAAGTCGAAAGAAGACACAACACATTCACGGAGAATTGTATTTAGTTATTTGCAAGATAAAGAAGCTGTAACAGAATTATTCAGGGAAATATCTATAAAGATAGCCGACAGGCCAGGTGGATATACACGTATCATTAAGCTTCCAAATCGATTAGGTGATAATGCAGAGATGTGTATGATGGAACTGGTTGATTATAACGAAAATTTATTGGCTGAGAAAACTGGCAAAGCTAAATCTACAAGGAAAAGAAGAGGAGCTGGCAAAAAGAAAGTTGAAGATCATGTTTCTACTGAAACAGCAGTTGCAGTAGAAACGGCAGAAGTTGCTGATGAGGTTGTAACAGAAGAAATTGTTGAAGATGTAGTTGAGGAAAAAATTGAAGAAGTAGTGGCTGAAACAGAAGCAGCAGTAGATGAAAAAATTGAAGAAAAGAAGGATGAGCCTGTAGCTGAAGTTAAAGAAGAAGCTCCAAAGGCAGAAACTGCTGAAGAAGAGGCAAAAGTAGAAGAGAAGAAAAAGGAAGTTCCTGAAGCAAAGGCAGAAGAAAAGCCTGATGAAGAGGAAAAAAAAGATGACTCTAAACAAGAATCCAAATAATTGGTTTGAGTAAATTAATCGTTAATTCAAAGGATAAGGCCATTCGCTTTATCCTTTTTTTTGTAATTTCGAACGCAAATTATTAATCAGAAAATAATATATTATTATGAGTACAATATTGAATATACATGCAAGGCAAATATTGGATTCTAGAGGAAATCCTACCATTGAAGTTGATGTAATGACTGATAGTGGTATCGTAGCCAGAGCAGCTGTTCCGTCAGGAGCTTCAACAGGTATACATGAAGCTGTTGAATTGCGCGACAATGACAAAAAATTATTTTTAGGTAAAGGTGTTTTAAAAGCAGTTCACAATGTAAATAATATTCTCAACGAAGAATTGAATGGCAATTATATTTCAGATCAGAATGAGATTGATACAGCTATGATTGAAATTGATGGTACACCCAATAAAGCCAATCTGGGTGCCAATGCAATACTGGGTGTTTCTTTGGCAGTTGCCAAGGCAGCAGCATTGGAAAGCGATCAGGCATTGTTCCGGTATATTGGAGGTGTAAATGCCAATACTTTACCCATCCCGATGATGAATATTTTAAATGGTGGATCACATGCTGATAACAGTATCGACTTCCAGGAATTTATGATTATGCCAATTGGAGCCAAATCATTTAGCGAAGCCTTAAGAATGGGAGTAGAGGTTTTTCATAATCTGAAAGCAGTTTTGAAAAAACTAGGTCATTCAACCAATGTGGGTGATGAAGGCGGTTTTGCTCCAAACCTGGGATCAAACGAAGAAGCCATTAAAGTGGTTTTACAAGCCATAGAAAAAGCGGGTTATATACCTGGTGATGATATTTGTATTGCTTTGGATCCCGCTTCATCAGAATATTTTATTGAGAAAGAAAATGTATATCATTTAAAATGGTCGACTGGAGATAAATTAACACCAGCTGAAATGGTTGATTTCTGGAATGGTTGGGTTAAAAAGTATCCCATTGTATCTATTGAAGATGGTATGGCGGAAGATGATTGGGATGGATGGAAATTGATGACAAAGAAAATGGGAAATAAGATCCAAATAGTAGGTGACGATTTGTTTGTGACCAATACTGAGAGGCTTAAAAAGGGAATTGAAATGGGTGTAGCTAACTCTATCCTGATTAAAGTTAACCAGATTGGAACTTTAACTGAAACCATCGATTCGGTTAACATGGCAACTCAAAATGCATATACTTCAGTTATCAGTCACCGTTCAGGTGAAACTGAAGATACAACAATTGCTGATCTGGCAGTGGCTTTGAATACCGGACAAATCAAGACTGGTTCAGCCAGCCGTTCCGATCGTATTGCCAAGTACAACCAGTTATTGAGAATCGAAGAACAATTGGGATCTCAAGCCAGATTTTTGGGTAAAAACTTTAAATATACAAGATAATAAATCTGGGATTTATGTAGAAAACGCATCTGGAATAAGCCAGATGCGTTTTTTTATTTTAACAGACCTTATATAATAATGAGTCATCACATCGTTTTAATATAATTATGTTTGAATAAATTATTCAATATTTTCGCTTTTTAAATTTTAATAATTATCGGAAATTAGCATATAATACAGCGTCATAGCGATTCCGCCTTTTCGCGGAAGAAGCAATCTCAAAGTTGCATAATACAAAAATAAAATAGAGATCGCTTCGCCCTTTCACTTGAGCTTACCGTTTTGCTCGCGATGACGGATAGTTGTTGATAATGTTGCTATATAGTTCTCGATAATCATAAAACCAAGATTGTGTTTGTACTATTTGGATTTGGTCATAAAACATTTAAAGAACAAAAATTAAAGGATGTCACCCAGTGTTATCATTGCAACAATGTAACAAACTGGATACTCAGCCAGCAAACAAACTGGTTCACCCTTTTCTTTATTCCAGTAATTCCATATAAAACTGAGCATTGGGTTTATTGTCCAATTTGTAAGAAAGGTCATAAAATCACACAAAATGAATTTGTTAAAAAATCAACATAGCGTTAAATTCAATATTAAGAAATGAAAAAAACTACTTATTTAATCCTTTTATTATTCACAGCAATATTTTTACAAGCCCAGGATCAAAAACCCAAATTGTACAATCCAGATGCAGATGCCAGGTTGGAAATCAGCAATGCGGTAAAACAAGCAAAAATTGATGACAAACATGTATTATTGCAGGTTGGTGGTAATTGGTGAACCTGGTGTA
>DAOVYU010000177.1 GCA_030635465.1 Bacteroidales bacterium
CAGTGAGGGCATAAAACTCATCATGATTGCTAAAAGTTGCTGGCATCCACCCCGGTTCTGTTGTATGACAATCCTCACAGACATCTGATATTCCTATCTCATTATGATTCGGATTGGAACTTTGGTTAAAAACCTCGGTATGACAATCATAACAAAATGTTGAAGTCCCTTCATAAATTTGAGGATGGCATTCTTCACAATCTGTGCTTACATGGGCACCTGTTAATGGAAAATTAGTTGCACTGTGATTAAAACTACCTTCGGCATCTCCGGTTGGATGACATTCTAAACATGCAATGCTGTTATAGGCATAACCATTGATACCTTGATGCTCATCATCCATCTCAGACTGACTGTGCTCATGACAATCGATACAAGTAAATGAAGCATAATTACCTGAATTCTGATGACAATCAGTACAACTATTCCATTCACCTCCATGTTCTCCAGAGTAGACCGGAAAATATTGTGCATCATGCTGTATAAATTCTGCTGGCTTCCAATCAGGATTAGTGGTATGACATTCAGCACAATCAGTATTTAAATCAGCAGCCAGATGATTTGGATTAGTTGTAGAAGTAAAATCTGTTTGGTGACAGGAATAACATTCAGTAGAAATATCGGAGTAATCATTTCCAGTATGACATTGTTTACAGTCGCTAATTGCATGTCCTGCAGTAAGTGGAAAGGTTGCATGATTAAAACCTGCCCCACTCCAGGTAAAAGCATCTATTGAATGACAATCGGCACAATCGGTTGAAAAATCACCTTCAATATGATTGGGTTGAGTAGTGGATGCATAATCCTGCTGATGGCAATCATAACATTCGATTCCAAGTGGTTCAAATTTTAACAATGAAGCTGATGGATGACAATCAAAACAATCTGCAGTATAATGTGCTCCTACAAGTGGAAATCTCCCTTGCTGATGTATATCAGTAATATTCTCGACAATCCATGATTTAGGGGTATGACATCTGGCACATTCCATCCCAACCGTTTGAGAGTGCATATCAGTATGGCATGACACACACTCATTTTCTGCTTGAGAAAACACCAATGTTGGATGACAATTTTTACAATTAACATCCTGATGCATACCCTCTAATGGAAAACCTGTTTTTTCATGGACAAATGAATAGGTACCTACTTCTAGTTCCCATCCTTTAGAAGTATGGCAATCCTCACAAGCTATGGATAATTCCTCACCATGGGGCGACTGGCTAAACAAACTAAAAGTTAGCAACAATAATAGCATTATTTGTGACAATCTTCGCATCTGAAATTTTTTATCTTATAGAGTACATAGCTTGGTTGTTGTTTCAGTAAAGGTTTATGGCACTTATTGCATGCAACTTGCTGATGTGCACCATCCAGTATAAATTCTGTGGTATTATGATCAAATTTGCTCGCTTTCCAGCTGTTGAAATCGTGACATTCATTACAATGGGTAATCCCATTTTTGTCGAATTGATTATAATGGATATCAGTATGACAATTGGTACAACTAGATGCCAGATCAGTAAATTGCTGATGCACTTTTCCTAAATCATTTTTCTTAAAATGACAGGACCTGCAAGTTTCCTTTTGATGTGCACCTTCTAACTTAAATCCGGTTTTATCATGATCAAATTGGATATCGCTCCACCTGCTTTCACCATGGCAACTTTGGCAGGAGGCTTCAGGATAAAATTTCTTATCAAGATATGGTTCATGAATATTCTCATGACAATCAATACATCTTAAACCAATCTCCCTAAATTCCCACCTGGATTCTTTTTTATGGCAAACAAAACAAGGGGTAGCTGAATGTGATCCATTTAATGGGAATTGACTTACATTATGTTTTTCAATGGTATAGGAAGAACCTGTAAAACTATTTACTGAATGGCAATCAGAACAATCGGGTGAAACATCTTGTTTAACGAATTGCTTTTTGTGGTAATCACTGTGACAATTGGTACAACGATTTGTCCACAATGGATCAGTATAGTTTGTTTTATGACATAATTTACAATCCACATTCTTGTGTTTACCCTCCAATGGATAATCAGTTTTAGAGTGATCAAAATTATTCAATCCTTTTATAACATGAAATGATTCCTCGGAATGACATTGAATACAATTTTTTCCTAATTTATTGTTGTGAACATCCTGGTGGCAATTAGTGCAGCTGGCAAACTCAATACCAGTAAATTGCTGGAAGTTCACACTATTGCGTATTTCTGTTTTATGACATTTACTGCATTCCACTTCCTTGTGTTTTCCCAACAATTGATATTTGGCCTTATCATGATCAAATTTGGAAGCCGGTTTGAAGTTTTCAAAATCGTGGCATGATGCACAATCTGAAGCAAGTGTCTTTTGGTGATAGTCAGAATGGCAAGTGAGACATGTAGTATTTAAACCAAGATATGTATATTTCTTTTTCCGAATATCCTGATCTGAGATGAACTCAGATTTATGACAATCTTTACATTCTTTCTTGCCATGCGCTCCCAACAATTCATATCCAGTGAGTGAGTGATTGAAATCAGCTTTATCAAAACGGATCATCTCAAATTTACGGCCATGATGATCACTGTGACATTTAACACATTCCTTTCCTTTAATTTCAGCTGAAGAATGATATCCTTTTTGCTGATCAATGCGTACCTTCAATTCCTTGTGACAATCCAGGCATTTATCGTTGGAGACCTTTTCACCTAAAATATGGCATTTTGTACAATTTGACATGCCTTCGAGGTGGGCATGTGGTTGCGCTAAATCCCCAGGAGAAATTTGAGAAAATAGTATACCACCATAATTCAAAATTACGATGATTAATAAAAATCTATTTATCAAAGCGTAGCGCATGTTTAACCAATTAAAAATTGATTAGTGTTTTAATATTGCTTCACCATATTTTTTGGTGATTTCCAGTCCTATTTTTTGTAAAAATTGTGTGGGCAATTCACCTCCGGCAAAAATATAAACCAGGTCATTTTTCAAATCTATCTTTTCATTTTCCTTTCCATTGGTAAGGATTACATTCTTTTTATCGATGGATATCAAATTGGTATTGAACCGAACATCCAGGAGACCTTTTTGTATAGCTTCATGTATCTTTTCACTATTTTTGGGTTTGATCCTCTGAAATACGTCCTTTCGATATGATAATGTTACTTTATTCTGATCAGCCAGTAACAGTGCTGATTCTATGGCTGAATCACCACCACCTACAACTATGATATCTTGTCCAGAAATATCCTCAGGCTCCAAAAGTCTGTAAGCTACTTTCTCGGTGTTTTCTCCAGGGATATTTAGTTTTCGTGGAGTTCCTCTCCTACCAATAGATAGCAAAATGGTTTTGGAAGTATAATTTTCACCTCCAATAGTATCAATTCTAAAATGACCATTTTCAGATACAATCGCCTCTACCTTTGCATTTTCTTTGATTTCAATAGTATTTTTATCCAGTGCTTTATTCCATACATCTAGCAACTCCGATTTACTGGTTTCAAATAATTTCACCTTACCAAACAGCGGAAGATCCATGGCCGATGTCATCACAATTTTTGATCGGGGAAAGGTAAAAACAGTTCCACCCAGAGTATCCTGCTCAAGGGTCAGAAATTTCAGCTTGTGTTTTTTAGCTGTCAATGAAGCAGAAATACCAGCAGGCCCAGCTCCCACAATAAGCAAATCATATTCAGCTTGATGGGATTTTTTAGCTAAAGTGGTAATATTATCAACAGCTTGTTTACCTTGTTCAACGGCATTTTTAATCAAACCCATTCCTCCCAATTCACCGGCAATAAATATTCCAGGGATATTGGTTTCAAAGTTCTGATTTACATGAGGTAATTCAACTCCACGTTTTTCAGTACCTATACAAAGGGTAATCGCTTGTGTTGGACAAGCATGAAAGCAAGCACCATGTCCGATACATCGAGAAGCATTAATGGTAGTGGCTTTGCCTTTTCTAATACCCAAAATATCCATTTCGGGGCAGGCTACAATACATGCTCCGGTTTTGATACAACTATTTTCGTTGATTACAGGGTGGAGTGAAACGGGTTCATGAAGTCCTTCCAATTTTGCTTTTTCAATCTTTTCTTCAACCACTTTAGATGCTTTTTTCTGTTTGCGTAAATAAATAAATACAATTACCAAACAAAAGATAATCACTAAACCATAAATCAATATTTGTTCTATCAGTAATTCCATGATTAAAATATCCACTTATAACCAAAAACAATGGTGACCACAACATGTATGACCATGATCACCAACATAACAAGGGCAAAAGGTAAATGGGCTACATGCCAGTACTTAAATAAACTTTGCATAGTTTGCAATCTTTCAATTCTCCGGTTGAGCGAAATTTCGTTCTTAACCAGTTTCATCACATCCTTCTGTTCAATATCTGAAAGATTATTTTTTTTAAGTAGCGATCTAATTTTTTTTACAGTTTTTACATCTTCCATGTATTTTTTAAAATACCTGCTAAGAAAGTTAGATTGAAAAGTATCAGCCTTTTCTTGAATTGAATCTACAATAATATCCTGACTTTCC
>DAOVYU010000264.1 GCA_030635465.1 Bacteroidales bacterium
AAAAGAGGTCTTAAGGATACTCCTCTACTAGCGCATAGCTTTGAACGGGTAATGCCAGGAAAAGAATATGTTTCTTCCATTCGCGATTTTTGGAGGGTTTGTTCAGGATGTAATAAAGAAGCCAGGGACAAAGTTGAGACGTTCTTGCATGAAGTTTTAAATACTAAAGAATTTCCATTAACGGTTATGGATAGACCTATTGAATCAGAGACAACCAAAATCGTTGAAAATTCATACCGTGCAACCATATTGGCTTATATGAATGAATGGAGCTTGTTTGCTGAACGGAATGGTGTTGATCTGATCAAAGTCATCAACGCTATTAAGATGCGTCCAACCCATAGCAATATGATTTTCCCCGGACCAGGAATTGGAGGATATTGTTTACCTAAAGATGGTGGACTTGGCTACTGGGCTTATAGACATATATTAGGCTTTGAAGATGGGGATGATGTATTTCAAATAACCCCTACGGCAATTGATATTAATGATACACGTAGTTTACATGTAGCTGAATTAACAAGGGATGCATTACGAAATATGGGCAAATACATTGCTGGGTCGGATGTATTGTTAATGGGTGCCAGCTATCGCGAAGATGTGGGTGATACCAGGTACAGCGGAAGTGAACTTGTAGTAAGAAAATTGACTGAAATGGGTGCCGACATGCGGGTTCATGATCCCTATGTTGATCACTGGTATGAATTTGAAACACAGGATGAAGATCCAGAACACTCATGGGCACGATTTTTCCGCAATCAGGATCAATTAAAAGATACTGTAGTTGAAAAGAATTTAGCAGAATCTTTGAAAGGTGCTGAAGCTATCATATTGGCTGTTCCTCATAAGCAATATAAGAATTTGGATCCAGTAGATATTGTAAAATGGGCAGGTGGACCAGTTGCCATTATTGATGCCTTTGGTATTTTGCCAGATGCTAAAATCAAGGAATACTTTGAGTTGGGTTGTGAAGTGAAAGCATTGGGAAGAGGCCATATACAAAGGATAAAAAAAGAAGTGAAGAATAATAAGTAATTATTCCCTACCCTCATTACTCGTCTGACCATTGCGCGTATAGCAAGTGCACATGCATTAGTTAGACGAATTGATACAATAATTATGACATTTTTGCAGTTTTTTTAAGTAATTTTGTATTAAATCTGACAATTTGTTCATGGATGTTCAGGCAATAAAATTACGTTTTGGGATCATTGGAAATTCACCTTTGCTCGACAGGGCAATAGATATAGCTCGCCAGGTAGCACCAACAGATATGACTGTACTCATTTCTGGGGAAAGTGGTGTTGGGAAAGAATCCTTTCCCAAAATTATTCATCAATTAAGTGCCCGAAAACATGGTCCTTACATTGCTGTTAACTGTGGAGCTATTCCGGAAGGCACCATTGACTCTGAATTATTTGGCCATGAAAAAGGTTCGTTTACAGGTGCACATGATGCACGAAAAGGATACTTTGAAGTGGCAAATACAGGAACAATCTTCCTGGATGAAGTTGCTGAACTGCCCCTTTCCACACAAGTAAGACTTTTGAGGGTTTTGGAAACCGGAGAATTTTTAAAAGTTGGTTCCTCCAAGGTCATTAAAACCGATGTGCGGATTGTGGCTGCCTCAAATGTGGACCTTCCTGAAGCTATCAGCCAGGGTAAATTCAGAGAGGATTTGTATTATCGCTTAAATTCTGTTCCAATTTTAGTTCCTTCCTTAAAAGACCGAAAAGAAGATATCCATTTGTTATTTCGGAAATTTGCTGCTGACTTTGCTGAAAAATACCGGATGCCTGCCTTGCAGTTAGATGAAGGTGCTGTTAAATTGCTGATTAATTATAGGTGGCATGGTAATGTCCGTCAACTGAAAAATATCACTGAGCAGATTTCAATCATTGAAAAAAACAGGGACATTAATACCGAAATCATGGCTAAATATCTTCCTCAAAGTCAGTTCAGGGACTTACCTGTTTTGTATCGGCGGGAAGAAGAGAAAAAAGAGATTTCGGAAAGGGATTTATTGTACAAGGTACTTTTTGATATGAAAAAGGACATCAACGACCTTAAAAAAGTAGTTAGTGAAATCCTGCACAATGAAGATGCGGTTAAGGATCTTCAACAAAACAGTTCACAGTTAATCAAAAAACTGTACGATAATATTGAATCATCAAGTGAGCAAATGGATGAGGTTCAACTTCATCCCATACAAAACGATATGACCAATGAACCCATTCAGGATTCGGAAGTGATTGAAGAGTCCCTTTCTATTCAAGATAAGGAGATTGACCTCATAAAAAAAGCACTAAGCAAGCACAATGGCAAACGAAAAAATGCTGCCAAAGTGCTCGGTATATCCGAACGTACATTGTACCGGAAAATTAAAGAATATAATTTGCTATAGCCACATATCTTGAAGATAGATCTTATATACAAGGAAATAATTTTATTTGTATTTATTACATTTGTTTTTACAGCTTGTTCTGTTAAGTATTCCTTTACAGGAGCCTCAATACCTCCAGAAGTAAAAACGATTAACATTAAATATTTTCCCAATAATGCCTCTTTGGTTGAACCTACATTAAGCCAGGAACTTACTGATGGTTTGCGGGATAAATTTTCATCCGAAACCAGTCTGGCTCTGGTAAATGATGGAGGTGACCTTTTAATGGAGGGAGCGATTACTGGCTACAGGACAACCCCAGTAGCAATTCAAGGAAACGATCAGGCAGCATTAAACCGGCTTACGATTACAATAGAAGTTACATTCATAAATACATTTGATGAAAACATGAGTTTTGAAAATACCCGGTTTGAGCGATATTTAGATTACTCAAGCAGCCAAAATTTATCTGATGTTCAGGAAACTTTGGTAGGTGAAATAAACCAAATGCTCATAACAGATGTATTTAATAAGGCTGTTATTAACTGGTAAATAATGAATACATGAACCGGCAGCAGTTTATAGACTACATAAAATCTCCAAACAAGTTGAA
Source organism: Bacteroidales bacterium (assembly GCA_030635465.1). Taxonomy (GTDB): domain Bacteria; phylum Bacteroidota; class Bacteroidia; order Bacteroidales; family JAADJA01; genus JAADJA01. The sequence continues at coordinate 2,997 of DAOVYU010000264.1, forward strand.
TGCAGATTCGGCCATCCAACTAGAAAACCTGGTAAAAGAATACCCTTATTGCCAGACGGCTGATGTATTGTTTACATTAAATTTATATAAAGAAAATCATTTCAAATTTAATGATCAGCTTAAGTTAGCCTCGGCCTATGCATGCGACAGAAGAGTTTTAAAAGAATTGGTAAATTCTGTCAGAATGCTTGGTCAATCCGATTCTTCTGCTCCCTCTTCTCCTCAAAGGTTTAAAGTACATACTACTGAATCGAGAAGTATTAAGCTGGAAGAAAACAATTTGACCACACTTGTTGATCTGCTAAAAAATGAAGTTAATTCTATAAAAAACAGGCCTTCAAAAAAACTAAGTTCATCCGAATATTCAAAATTGAATGTGCTGGCAGATCATCTGGAAGATCTTTTACAGGAATTAGATGATCCAAATACTATAAAACCCAGAGGACGACAACCTGTTACATCCTTTTTGGGTGAATACAATATGGATCACCTGAAAGATTTATCTTCTGTCGAAAATAACCTGGTACAAAATCATGATTTGATTGATAAGTTTTTAGAGAAAGAACCCAAAATAGAACCTGTTTCAAAATCCGAATTTTTTGACCCGATTTATTATGCCAGACAAAGTTTGATCGATAATGAATCTGTTGTTTCTGAAACACTTGCAGAGATATATTTCAAACAAGGAAGCCTGTCAAAAGCCATTAAAATTTATAAGAAATTAAGTTTGGTTAATCCGGAAAAAAGTAGTTT
>DAOVYU010000148.1 GCA_030635465.1 Bacteroidales bacterium
GCGAATGAAGGAAAAGTTGTTTTTGTGGTAGCAAGTGAAGATGCTGATAAAGTAATAGAAGTATTAAAGAGAAATGAATTTGGTTTTGAATCTGCTATTATTGGAGAAGTAGTTGATGAACACCAGAGAAAAGCCTGGCTAACAACGGGAATTGGAGGAAGAAGGATTATTGATATGTTGGCAGGGGAGCAGTTGCCAAGGATATGTTGATTGGTTAATTAGTAAAAAAGTAAACAGGTAAATAGGTAAACTGGGAAATGGGTAAATAGTTAATGGGTAAATAGAGATGCATGAATTATCGATAGCGATGAGTATTGTTGAGATTGCAGAAGAGAATGCAAAAAATGCAAATACTTCTGTGATCAATGAAATTGAATTGGATATTGGTTCCCAATCTGGAGTTGTGCTGGAAGCCCTTGAATTTGCTATGCAATCAGCAGTACAGGGAACCATGCTTGAGAACGCTGATGTGAAAATTAATTCTATACCTGCAAAAGCTGTGTGTGTTCAATGCCAGCATGAATTTTACATTGAAGATTTATTTGCACCATGTCCGGAATGTGATAACCCTTTTTGTGAAATCACACAAGGAAAAGAATTAAAAGTTAAATCCCTTAAAGCCGAATAATAAATATATTTGCTAAACTGAAATTTAAAATTTAGCAGTTTCAGTACTTAAGATTAACTATAAAGTATTAATTTCAGGGTGTTTGGATGTTGTATGAATTTTATACTAATTAAGTAGGATAAGCAACTTTTTTATCAGATTCATTGTCTTGATGAAAATGATTCTGATAAATAAATTCCATCTCTACTAACACCATGTTTTAATGGTTTTGCATATTTAACTTTTAGGAGGATATTATGTTTAAGAAATTACTAATTGTACTATTAATCTCAGTTGTGGCTTCATTCGAAATATATGCTGACTGGGTATCACTGGATAAGAATAAAACATCGAATACGCCACCACAAGTTACAATACTTAGCGATGATAATAACAGCACAGTTATTAAAATTGATATATCTGGGTTCAATGTAAATGAATTTATGTCTGCAGGAAAAACATACCAGACTGTAGATTTACTATCAGAAATGCTTACTGTAAATCCGGGCCATCCAGAGTTGTCTTATATCGCAAAAGTACTGGCTATACCTGATAAGGCAGGCATTTCAGTTGAAGTAATTGAAACTGGAGAAATTCAAACATTCAATAATATTTATTTAGCACCTGCCAGGGAAAGCTGGATAGAAGGAAACCCGGAATCTCCATATAAGGAAAATACTAAAGTTTATCAATCCAATGACATTTACCCAAAAGAATATGCTGAAGTAGAACCACCTTCAGTTTTCCGTGATTTTCGTATTGCCCGTGTCTCCGTTTTTCCACTTCGTTATGTTCCTGCTAAAAAAGAATTGCAAGCAGTTTCCTCGATCACCATCCGGGTAAATTATAATGGTGGGAAAGTAGTGAATCCTAAAACTTCACCTAAAAAGAAAATTGCACCTTCATTTGGAAAACTATATCGTAGTTTCATTTTTAACTATCAGAATGTATTAGAAAAGCTTTATGGAGGTAAGGAAGACGGACTTGACGTAATGTTATGCATTATGCCAGATGCTTTTGCCGAGAGTTTTCAAACTTATGCAGATTGGAAACATCAAAGTGGAACTTTTATCCATGTGACAAAATTCAGTGATATTGGTGCAAATTCAAGTAATCCGGATATTATCAAAGATCATATAACCGAGGCATATTATGAATGGGAAAATCCACCTACTTATGTTTTGATTGTTGGAGATGATGGCATTTTTCCTAAAAAAATAGTAAATTATGGCTATTCATTTCCAAATGAAGATTTTTTTGTGGAAATAGAGGGAGCCGACTACTTCCCTGAAATGATGATAGGACGTTTAACAAACCAGCAGGATTACCGTTTACAGGTATTGATCAATAAGTTTATGTTGTACGAAAAAGAACCTTATACAGCTGAAACGGATTGGTTTAAAAAAGGAATATGTTGTTCAAATAATGCTTATGCTTCCCAAGTATCAACCAAACGTTATACTGCAGCCTGCATGATGGAGGATGGTGGTTTTATTTCGGTGGATACCTTGATGAGTGATGGTTGGGGGTCAGGTTGCTCGATGAATACACAAGATGTTATCAATGCAATTAACGATGGTCGAAGTTTTTTAAACTATCGCGGCGAAGGTTGGTCCAGTGGTTGGTGGGCACAGTGTTACGATTTTAATACATCAACTGTCTCTAACCTGAACAACGCTGAAAAATTCACTTTTGTAACCAGTATTGGCTGTGGTGTTGGGATGTTTAATGCCTCTGGAGGTAATTGTTTTGGAGAAGAATGGATTGAATTAGGTTCCACAACTGATCCGAGAGGATGCATTGGGTTTATTGGCCCTACTTCCAATACACATACAACATATAATAATAAGATAGATAAAGGTATATATACTGGCATGTTTCAGGAAAATATGGACACACCTGGCCAGGCTATGTTAAGAGGAAAGCTTTATATGTACAATGTTTTTGGGGCTATATACTATGTGGAATATCATTATCGGGTTTATTGTGTTTTAGGAGACCCTAGCATACATATCTGGAAAGAAATTCCATTAGCCGTGAATGTTGATCACGAATCAACGATAACAGTAGGAAGTAACCAGGTAGAATTTACAGCGACATTTGCTTCATCAGGTCAGCCGGTTGAAAATGCAGAGCTTTGTTTAGCTGGGAATGATATCTACGAAGTTGATTCAACTGATGCAAACGGTAAAGTGATTTTTGAAATTATGCCTGGAGAAGAAGAAATATTAACGGTAACCTTACGTGGTGGGAATGTAATCCCTTATCAAAGTACAATAGAGGTTATAGAATTAGCAGAACTTGTTGAACCTTTTGGTGATCCGTTGATTGTGGATTTGGATGGAAATACTGATGGATATATCAATCCCAATGAAAATTGTAATATTACTTTTACCCTGAAAAATTGGGGAAACCTTACTGCCAGTAATATTCAGGCTTCGCTTTCCCTGGCCGACACCAATTATGCACAAATAATCACTACTAACTCAATAAGCTATGGTAACCTGGCTCCGGGAAATTCAAATACCGGCGATCCTTTTCAATTTTCTATAAAACCTGAATGTCCGGTGGGTGAGATACTTCCATTGCAATTAAACATTACCAGCTCCACAACTTCATGGGATTATATTATTAATACAGAAGTAATGGGTTGCAGGTTAATGTACGACAAGTTTGTAGTATTTGATGAAAGTTCACCTATGAACTTCCGAATAGATCCTGGAGAAATGGTTAGATTGGTTCTATCAGTTGAGAATATAGGAGAAGATATTGCTCCTGATGTTATGGGTATCATATCAAGCAATGATCCCTATATCTCTATAGAAGACTCAATTGGTTCCTTTGGGTCGGTAATTATTGATGATATTGCCAAAAATTTTGAAGACTATTATATCATCAGTGTTGATGCTTCCTGTCCGACTGAATACTTATCGACATTTTCCCTGAAATTATATACTCAAAATGGAAATTATCCATATCAAACAATGATGGATTTTGATTTGCCAGTGTCATTACTATTACCTACCGATTATACCGGACCTGATGATTACGGCTATTATGCTTATTCAAGCAACGATGCATTTTATGAGCAGACACCTGTTTATGATTGGTTTGAGATTGAAGGAATTGGAACCCAAATTATTATTCCAAATCTAAGTGACTATACAGAAACAGTAAACTTGCCATTTACTTTTAAATATTACGGTGTAGATTTTAATCATCTTCGCATTAGTACGGATGGCTGGATAGCATTGAATGGTGGTGGGCAAATTGCTCCTGTAAATTCTCCTCTGCCAATTAATGATAATGTAAACAATATGGCTGCTGTTTTCTGGGATGATTTATATGATGTTGCTTATTTTGCAGAAGGAGATATTTTTTATTATTATGATAATCCAAACCACCGCTTTATTGTTGAATGGGACAGTATCTCACATAACGATACTATTACTGAGCCAAAAATGGAAACTTTTCAGGCGATATTATTAGATCCTGCTCATTATAATACATCAACTGGTGATGGTGAAATTATTTTTCAATATAAAAAAGTTGATGTAATTGAAAGTATGACTACAGGTATAGAAAATAATTATCAGAATATTGGGTTGCAATATGTTTATAATTTAGATTATGACCCAACTGCCACTGATATATCAAATCAATTAGCTATTAAATTTACTACAGAACCTCCCTTTAACAATATATTAACTTCTGATGCTATAAACCAGGGTCCCGGTATTATTCCTGGTTCTTTTAATTTAGAGCAAAATTTTCCTAATCCTTTTAGTTCTATTACCTGGATTAACTATTCATTGCCTGAACTAAGTAATGTTAAGCTGAATATTTACAATATTAGAGGAGAATTAATAAGTACGCTTCAAAATGGACAAATGAATCCTGGTAAGTATTCAGTAAAGTGGAATGGACTGAATGATGCAGGTCTCAGCGTTACTTCTGGCATCTATTTCTATCGTCTTCAAACAGATGATTTTATAGAAACCAGAAAAATGTTTAAGTTAAGGTAATCAGTTTCAGATTTTACATTTTATAGGTATCGAAAACCAGTACTCACTTTGTTGTTTTGATGACTTTGTATACGGTTAATTTTATTGCCAATTATCCTGTAAAAAGAACTAAAAGTTAAACTCTTCCAAGTCGAATAATAAATATCTTTGCATAGTCTAAATACTTATTTATTTTTTCTAAATCATAAATACATAAAAATATGTGTGATACTTGCGGATGCGGACACGGTGATGGAGTAACTATCAGAAAACCAGGACAGGAAAACCATAATCACACCCATGATCACGAACACAATCATGATGGGACACATCATACACATGAAC
>DAOVYU010000073.1 GCA_030635465.1 Bacteroidales bacterium
ACCTTACTCGAAATGATCATTTGTGTATTCAATTCAGCTGATGAACCATCTGAGATTTCAAGGAACCGATTAAAATCTTTTGCTGAACTTTTTCTAGAACCTTCGGCAATATTGTTGGCAATAGAGCATTCACTTTTTCGATTCAGAATCGTCATCCCAAATTTTGCTTTAGCTGGGAAACTTTTTGTGAGACTGTAAATTTCAACAGCCTTTTGCCATACAATCAGTTTTTTATAGTTATGCATTTTATGTTTTTTTGTCTAAGTACTAATGTCTAAATACTAAATACTTTTAAGAACTCCTTGCTAACTTCAAAAACACCTCATCCATATTTGTTGCACTAAAAGTTTTTTTTAATTCTGCAGGTGTATCAAGGGCATCAATGCGTCCATCAACCATAATTGAAACCCGGTCGCAATATTCAGCTTCATCCATGTAATGAGTAGTTACAAATACCGTAATACCACTTCGGGCCGTTTCATAAATCATATCCCAAAACTGACGACGAGTAATGGGATCCACTCCTCCGGTTGGTTCATCCAGGAAAACAATTTTCGGTTTATGAAAAATAGCAATTGAAAATGCTAGTTTTTGTTTCCAACCCAATGGCAATGAAGAAATTAAAGCATCTTTTAAATGTGTAATTTGTAGGCTTTCAAGTAATTCATTCATGCGGGCTTTAATTACCTTACCCGACAAACCATAAATACCAGCAAAAAACCTAATATTTTCTTTAATGGTCAGGTTTTCATAAAGTGAGAATTTCTGACTCATATAACCAATATTCTTTTTGATTTTTTCAGTTTGTTTATAAACATCGTAACCAGCAACTTCAACATCTCCTGATGTAGGTGCTGACAAACCGCAAAGTATTTTAATGGCAGTGGTTTTTCCTGCCCCATTAGCACCTAAAAATCCAAATATTTCACCTTCAAATACATTGAAAGTCAGGTGATCATTAGCTACAAAGCCACCAAACTTTTTCACCAGGTTCTCAACCTTAATGATGCTATTTTCAGAATTAGTTTTCATCCTTCATCAATGCCATAAAGCAGTCTTCAATATCTGGAGTGATCTTTTGAAATTCAACCTGTTGATGCCCTTTATTAGTTAAAAATTCATAAATGTCTTCATAATTAATTTCCTGATTTGAAGCTAAATGAATAGCGTCCCCAAAGCGGTGTGCTGATATCGCTTCAGGGAAATCATTCAAATCATTATGCAGTGAATACATATCATCACTTAAAACCCGATATAAAGGGAATTTATATTGCTGAACAATTTTTTCAGGAGTATCAATACTTAATATTTGCCCTTTTTGCATCAAAGCTACCTTATCACATAAAGCAGCTTCATCCATATAAGGTGTAGATACGATGATGGTTATCCCTTTTTGCTGTAAATTTTTAAGCATTTCCCAAAATTCTTTCCTTGAAACAGCATCTACACCGGTGGTTGGTTCATCCAAAAAAAGCACCGTAGGTTGATGGATCAATGCACAGGATAATGCCAGTTTTTGTTTCATGCCACCGGATAATTTTCCAGCTTTACGATTCTTAAAAGGCTCACTCTGCACGTAGATATCTTTTATTAAATCGTAGTTTTTCTGTATAGTAGTTCCGAAAATAGTTGCATAAAATTGCAGATTCTCTTCCACCGAAAGGTCATGATACAAGGAAAACCTTCCAGGCATATACCCTGAAATTTTTCGGATTGCTTTATAATCTTTAACCACATCAAATCCTTCAACTATGGCAATACCTGTATCAGCTAACAATAGGGTAGTTAAAATCCGGAAAATGGTTGTTTTCCCTGAACCATCAGGTCCGATTAATCCATAGAGTTCATCTTTTTTTACCGAAAAAGAAATGTTTTCTATGGCTTTGACATCTCCATAACTTTTTGAGACCTGATTAACTACTACTGAGAAATCACCCATGATTTATTGTGTCGTCCGTGTCCAGTATGTTGTTCGACCAATGAGTGAAATTCCAATATACCCACGAACTTTGAGTTGATCCATTGCTTTCAGTTTCATATAGCAGGAATAAGTTTTTCCGCTTTTTGGATCATAAATATCACCTTCTTCCCAAAGACCATCTCCTTCGTATTCAAAATCTGACATTAAAATAATTCCTTTTGTAGGTCTTTTTTTCAGTTCATCATCGGGATTATGTTTATCCAGCTTTGGTTTCCCCGTTTCTTCATCAATCGCGTTTTTTAGCCAAATAAGTTTACCGTAGTACTTACCATTTTCCTGGTAAATATGAACCTTGCCATCCTGTTCCTCATTTAACCAATAACCTAAAATGTCATCGGTTGTATAATCTTGTGCCAGTAAATTTCCTGAAACAAATAAAATTGAAACTAATAGTGAAATTGTTGTTGTAATCTTTTTCATATACATTGTTTTAAATTAATAATTTAAAAATTAAAAGTTAACTTCTCCCGGCATTCCTATTTTCAGACTGCCATCATTTTTTACCTTTACTTTAACAGCATAAACCATATTCACACGTTCCTCCTTGGTTTGAATTATTTTTGGAGTAAACTCTGCACTTTCTGAAATCCAGCTGATTTTTCCAGAAAGTTTGGTATTTGATTTTGCATCTTTATCAATCAGCACTTCTACCTCCTGGTTAATTTTAATCTGTGATAATTGACTTCCGCTCACATATACCCGTAAAATCATTTCGTGCAAATCAGCAATTTTATACAAAGGCTTTCCAAATGTTGTAATCTCATTTTCTTCAGCGTATTTTTCTAATACAATTCCTTCAATAGGATTTTTAATGTTGCATTTTTTGATCGACTCTTCAATCTGTAAAATTTGTGTACCAATAACCTCAAGCTCAGTAACCACAGCAATATTTTGAGTTTTAATGGATTCTATCTGGCTGTTTACAAGATCAATTTGTCCGTTGATATCATCCAATTGTTTTTTGGTTGCTGCTCCATCTTTTAACAACTTTTCGATTCGATCCTGGTCAATGAGCAAGTTTTTCTTTAGTTGTTCCTGTACATCAATTTGTGATTGAATATTTTCAATACGTGATGAAATTGCCTTTTTTTGAGCTTTTAATTGCTTGCGTTTTAATACATAATCAATGGTATCAATTACCGCTACAAGTTTGTTGGCATTTATTACTTTTCCTTCTTCAACATTCAGTAGCAAAAGTTTACCATTGGCTTCAGAAGAAACGATGATATCATCAACTTCAAAGTTACCATAAGCATCTGATAAGTCTTCACCACCTTTACAGGATGCCAAAACGATTGCGATTATTGGAATTAAATACCTTGTTTTCATTGTGATGAATTTTATTAATTATAAGTTTCCTATTGTTGCTTTGTAATCTAACTTGGCTTTAGCCATTTGGATTTTATGAGCTTGTAAGTCGAGTTTTGATTTGGACTCAGCATTTAATTCTGTTAGATAATCGGTAGAGGTTATCACTCCATTATCAAGCTGTGAAGAAGTTGATTTCGAAATTTTTTCACGCAATTCAATAATCTGAAGGTCCCTACCAATCATTTCCTCAATTTTTCTGATTTCGGCAATTTTATTCTGCAGGTCAATCCGGATATTTTTATCAAATGTTTCTTTTTGCGTATCAATAATTTTACTTTGAAGATCCAGGATATCCTTCTCTTTTCCACTACGGTTCCAATCCCAGATATTCCAGTGCAAACGTGCTCCAATCATATAAAAATCATCAAATTCTGGATTCAGCATATCGTATCCCGGACGGCCATATCCTGCCTGACCAAATGCTGATAAACGGGGTAATAATTTAGCCCCCAGAACCTTTTTGGATGCATCCAGTTTATTTTGCTGAAGTGTAAAAAGTAAATATTCAGGACGGTTATTTAAATAACCGCTCATGTCAATCGAGATATCAGGCATTTCGAATGCAGTGCTTGTATTTAGTTCTAGAGCCGTAAATTCGTTTAAAATATCAATGGAGGTTTGAATTCCAATATTTAGTTCTGCAAGGCTTTGCTCAATCTGAATGATTTCGGCTTTTAATATATCTGCATTTGAAGCCAGGATAATTCCATTTTGAATGCCACTCTCCACATCCTTCAATTTTGCTGTTAAAACAGTTTTATGCAGTTCGATTATGTGCATGTTTTCCCGTAATAGCAATACATTAAAATATATCTGGTTAACCCTTTCCTTTAACTTATAAAGTTCAATATCAATATTTTGTTGATCAATTTCAAGGTTGATCCCTTCAAGGTTTTTTTGACGACCAGTAATACTCCCATCATAAATCACCTGGTTTACATCCAGTGATATTTTATACCAGTCTTTTTCAACTGTAGGAATAGGTTCCAATCCGGGTATAGTAGCATTTTGAAAAGGTGTTTTGGTAACATCTGATTGATAATGAATTTGACCATTTACCATCATTTCTGGCAAATAATTTTTGTTAAGATTTTTCATCTTTAACTCATTGGTCAATGGGAGTAATTCTTTTTGCCTAGTTAAGGGATAGTTTTCAATGGCTTTTTGATAACAAAGGTCAAGTGTAATACTTTCCTGTGCGATCAATCCACCTGAAGCAAAGATATATAGCAGAATAGAAAAAATTATTTTTTTCATTTTTTCTTAATTGAGTTTATAATAAAATCACAGACCTCTTTTTTCCGTTCCTGAATAAATATTTCATACTGTTCTCTGTCTTCGTTGAATATTACTCCCTCTAATATTGGTCTTGCCACAAATGGAAAGACACACATTGCTAGCATATTGACCATTAAATGCAACGGATTGACCGGCTCAATAATATCCTCAATAATTTCCTTTTCTACCTGATTTATAAAGAATATTGGATTGATACCTGAACTTTTTATAAGTTCCACCACACGATCCGGATTACGATTTAGTTCATGAATTATAAAAGCAGGAATTAATGGATTTTCATTAATTATATCAATATAATTCCCTACAAATATCCTGATTTTATCAAACAATGAAATATCAGTTTTCACTATCTCAATCAAGTTGGGAACTAGTTTTGAAAAAGTCTCTGTGAATACGGCTTCGAATAATTTATCCTTACTTCGGTAATAGTAATGCAGCATTGCTTTATTGATACCGGCTTCATCCGCAATTTCCTGCATTCGTGCTCCTTCCATCCCTTTTTTTACAAATACAATTTTTGCTGCCTCAAGAATTGCTTGTTCTGTATTTGTATCCTTATTTGTTGTCATCCCCACTAATTGTATTTAAACAGGTGGTTTAATTTATTGGTTTAACTATTTGGTTAAACCAAGTGGACAAAAATACTACATGAAAACTCATTTGTCAAGTTTTGAGGAAAAAAACATTGGAAAAATATTGTAATTACCTAGTCTACAAACTTTAAAGACTGAATAATTGCATCGGTTTGAATCAGTAAATCACGTTTCGGTTTATTGGGTGCATAAACATATCCATCAATGGTGATCACTTTATTTCTTTTTTCATCCACAAATGTATAGCTCACAAAAGGCCCACCCATAAAATCACCTTCCAGCCGCCACAATCCTTTAGTCCTCACTGCAAACATTCCTTTAAAATCAATTCGTTCGGAAAAAACCGGAGCATAATCTTCGGCTACAATCATGTAGGAACCCTCAGAGGGTCCTGGAATATATTCTTCTGTTAATGCATCCCTAAAAGATATTATCCGTGATTTATCAAAAGTGAGGGTATCGACAAAATCGTATGTGTAAATCAATAATGCCTGGCTGTTGTGTTTGGTTTCTTTTCGGATCCAGGCAAAATCAGCAAATTTCTTTGCGATATAAAACCCACTGGGTATATCCATTGATAATTTGAAACTTTCCTCCACTGAATTAATGATATCCCTGTCTTTAAATCCTTTATAAGTTTGGATTAGGCGTGCATATTCAGAGTCCATCAAAGTACCCAATACAACTTCTTTCTTTTCTTCAAAAAAAGTAATAAAATCTTCCTCAGAAGGAGAAATAATATTTATCACATATTGTGGACTTGCCCATACATCTTTACGGGCTTCAATGGTCGATTCTTTAGCTTTCGGGTCGATATCAACAATGAAAATATTATGATGTGCCTGGAACATTTTAGCATTATTAAACTTTGCAATTGCAATGTGAGCCATTTCAAAAAGAGGTTCCGGTTGAGGCAATACTTCATAATCCTGGTTAAAAAAGGCCCTGATAGTTTCACCT
>DAOVYU010000027.1 GCA_030635465.1 Bacteroidales bacterium
CGATTATCTAATAGGGTTGCCAACCTTTGACAGGTTGGCAACCCTATTAGGATTTTTTTATTTATATATTTACTTAAAATTTGATATGCCTTCGCTAAAATTAAATACTCCAATTGAAATTGACCGGTATTACCATATTTTTAACCGAGGTAATAATCATGAACTACTCTTTTTTAAAGAATTTAATTATTCCTATTTCTTGAAGAAATATGATAAGTACCTTTCTGAACATGTTTCCACCTTTGCATATTGTTTAATGCCAAACCATTTTCATTTGCTGATTAAAACTAAAACTGATTCGGTAAGTAAACAATTAAGGAAACTATTTCAATCGTATGCATTGAGTATCAATAAGCAAGAAAACCGAACAGGAAGTTTATTTACGAAGCCATTCCGACGAATTGCGATTGAAGATGACGAATATTTAAAATGGTTGGTGTTTTATATTCATTACAATCCAGAGAAACACAAATTTTCTAGAGATTTCAGGAATTACAAATATAGTTCCTTTCAAAGCTTGATTAATGACAAAGAAACCAACTTAAGCCGAAAAGAACTTTTTGAATGGTTTGGAGGAGAAGATGACTTTGTTGAATTTCATAATTTTCATCATGAAGAAAAAAGAATTAAAAAATATATCATCGAATAGCGAAAGTAGGGATAGGGTTGCCAACCTTTCAAAGGTTGGCAACCCTACGCCAGCCTTATTTGAGGTAATCAAAGTCCAGAACCGACAATTACAAAATATCGAATATCATAACGATCGATTGAACCGATCTCGTTCAGATGTTTTTGGAATAAAGGAACCTATTTATCTTGAAAAGATAATCAAAATACCAGCAAATCTGGATAATCAAATATATAAATGCAGGGTCATTTATTCTGATAAAATCGAAAAGATAGAATTTGAACCCTATCAACCCAGGAAAATTAATTCTTTGAAAATAGTTACCCATGATACCATCGATTATTCTGTTAAATATTATGATCGAAAAATCATCAATGAACTATATAAACAACGAGGTGATTGTGATGACATCCTGATCATTAAAAATGGATTTGTAACTGATACTTCTTATGCAAATATAGTTTTCTGGGATGGAAAAAACTGGATCACCCCTACCACTCCTCTCCTACCTGGTACGAAACGCAAAAAATTAATAGAAGAGAAAAGAATCACAGAAAAAGAAATAAAGGTTAGCGATCTTCAATCCTTTGAAAAAGCCCGAATCATAAATGCGATGATTGATTTAGAGGAATCTAATGATATATTGATTTTCAGTTCCTGAATATTAAATAGGTGTGCTCCACAAAATAGATTCAACCATCCGTAAAGCTAATTTAGACTTTTGTACATTACTTCATTCAAAATCATATTTAAAACTCTTATATTTGTTCAAAACAATTTTACCATGAGAGGTCTTATCATAACATGCTTTTGCATAGGTATTATTTATGCAAATGCACAACAAAAATCAATTACACCACAAACAAGTAAAAAACCGGTGGCTTTTTGCAAAACACCAGCATTAAGAACAATTGTGCCAATTCTTGAGGACCGAAATGAAGTTAATCTCCTGTCGGAAGTGCATGACCAAAAACCAGCTATTGACACTTCAGTTATTCAAAATGAATTTAAAATTATTGATCCGGTGATACAAAAACAGCCGGGAAAACTTACCGCTCCCCCAATAATTCAGAACTTCGATGGGCTTGGCCCAATGGACAATACTTGCACCAACCCTGACACAGAAGGTGATGTAGGCCTTAATCATTATATGCAAATGGTAAAACGATCGTTTGCTATTTGGGATAAAGAAGGGAATTTATTATATGGTCCAGCAAATAACAAAACCTTATGGTCCACCTTACCTGGGCCATGGCACGACCATTGGTTCACAGATCCTATTGTAGTTTATGATCACCTGGCCGACCGTTGGCTGGCCAGTAATATGGTATATGAGATTCAAACCGAATATGTCTATTGGGAGGTAATTGCTATTTCAGCTACACCCGACCCACTTGGCGAGTGGTATTGTTACGCATATGAATTTGATTATATGCCTGATTATCCCAAATTCGGGGTTTGGAATAACGAATATGTGATGGTAATAAATGATTTTGATATTTACCAAAGTTCCGCCACGTTTCTGGGTGCGGAAATTTGGGCTTTTAACAAACAGGATATGATAAACGGATCACCAGAACCTGGAATCGTAACTTTTTTTGTTGAATCCACAGAAAACAATTTCAATTTAAGCCAAAATTGTTTTTTGCCTGCAGATATTGATGGCTCGTCTGCTCCCGAGGGAAGCCCTAATTTTCTTACATATATAAAAGATGACACCTGGGGCTTTGATAATGACCATCTATCAGTATGGCAACTTTCAGCAGATTGGAATAACCCTGGCAACTCCAGTTTTTTTGAATTGGTTTCCATTGAAGTGGAACCTTTTGTAACCAATATAAATAATTATTACTTTATTAATCAACCCAACACCTCTACCGGGCTTTTTTCAATGACTAACCGTTTGATGTACCGATTACAATACAGAAATTTTGGAACTTATGAAGCGATGGTCACTAACCATACCGTAACACCTGATGCCATTGACCATGCAGCAATTCGATGGTATGAATTGAGAAATTATGGTGATGGGTGGAACATTTATCAGCAAGGAACCTACAATCCTGATTCAGAACACCGCTGGATGGGCAGCATTTCAATGGATAATCGTAACAATATAGCCCTTGGATACAGTGTTTCAAGTTCACAGGTTTACCCTTCCATCAGGATGACAGGAAGGTTTGACACTGATACTGCTGGGACAATAAACCTCCAAGAAATTGAAGTTGTGACAGGATCAGGCTCACAAACTTCAAATTGGCGCTGGGGAGATTATAGCTGCATGTCAATTGATCCTTCAGATGATCAAACATTTTGGTATACACAAATGTATATGCCCACAACCGGCACTCTTGAATGGGAAACAAAAATTTGTTCATTTAAAATTGCTAAAGAACTTACTTTTAATACTGACACTTTGTTTTTCAATACCATTGAGGATTGTTTAAATGGCAAAACGCTCAATCTAAAAAATAATTCCTGGGATACTATTTTGGTTAATTATATTGAACAAGAAGGATATCTAATGAATGCTTTGTGGTATGTCGACGAAATGCCTGTAATTTTGCCCCATATCTTGCCAGTTGGCGATTCAATTAACTTGCTTGTTAAAGTTGACTTTACCGTAATTAAAAAAACTGATGGATATGTTTATGATACTTTATCCATAATTGCAAACTCTACATACCATTACAATATAATTATTGCAATCAATGAGGAATTTATAACAAGTACTTCTAATAAAACAATTTCAAATTACAATTTAAATGTATATCCTAATCCTTTTACAGATCAAACAAACATTTCATTTCATCTCGACAAGTCAGTAAAAGTCAGCATTGAAATTATTGACCAGCAACTTAAAGAAATCTCTAATATACTATCTAACAAAAAATTAAAAAAAGGGGATCATTTGTATAATTGGAATAGGAGGAGCAATAACGGACAAAAAGTCCCACCTGGAATTTATTATTGCCGCATTGTGATAAATGACAAGCCCATGGTAATGAAAATGATAATTAAATAGGAATAATTTGTTGGGTTATTTGTTAGGATTTAAATAACCGGATAAAGCTTTTACATAATTTTCAAAAGCCTCTATTCCTTTGGAAGTAATGTTACATGTAGTTAAAGGATAATTTTTTCTGAAGGATTTTTTCACTTCAATATAACCCGCTTCTTTTAGTTTGCTGATCTGAACACTAATGTTACCCTTGGTGGCTTTGGTTTGATCCAATAAAAAATTAAATTCAGCCGATTCAACATTCATTAGCAAACTCATGATGGATAATCGGAGTTGATTATGCAATAATGGGTCGAGATGCTTAAACATAACCATTACTTTTTGCCCTTGATTTAAGCATATATCCGGGAATCAAATAAGCTACAATTATTGAAATTGCAACCAGTGGTAATGAATAATATGAAGATAAAAACAGGCCAATAACTGCCATAATCCAACTAAAAATACCTCCCCAAATCAATGGCTTAAATTTCATCATACTTCCCGAAATAAATGTCCCCAATCCATACAAAGCAATTATTAGTACATTGGCCGTATCCCATGATATTCTGCCAACTCCTGAAGCTATAAGAATAATAAATAAAGTGATTGTAAATGCAATCCATAGGGATATAATGGCCGTATCAAAAAAGGTCTTGACATTTGTTTTTTTCCCCAGTCTGTACCCGGCAATCCCGGAAGCAATGCCACCACCGAACATCGTTACCGGCCAGGGTAACCAGGCATATTCTATTCCCATGTTCAACATAATAAAATGAGATATACTTGCAATCAAAACAAGCCAGCCCCATAAAAGGTAGAAGAAGCCGTTATCCCTGAATTTTGCTTTGGTATTTTCAATCATTTCATGAATGACCTGTAAGCTTTGTTGTTCTGTAAATTTTGTTTCCATTTTAAATCTTATTTAATAAATTTATTGGTTTTGATTCGATTCCTGACAACTTAACAATTTTATTATTCCAATTGAAATGAAGCCTACACCCATTCCAATAAACAATCCAATATGTGTTGCATTATATAACATGCCGAAACCCATCCCAACAAACATACATCCGGGTAATAGCAAGCTACTGTTCATCCATGAAGTTTTTTCTGGTTTTTTCATTTTGTATAGTTTTAGTAGATCAGTTCGCAAAACTAAACTAGTTTATTTTATAAACCTAATAAATATTGAACTATTTCTTAATGGTTATTACTAAAGTATTGATTTGCAATTAAATATCACCTGACTGATTTAGAGGATATTTTTCAATTCCGAGAAATCAAAAATTTCAAAAGTAAGGTCACTGTTATGGGTAATTTGATCGTAGTTGCAGAATACCTGGTCCATCCCAATATTTCTGGCCCCTAATATGTCAACATCAATATCATCTCCAACCATCAGACTTTCTTTAGCAGTTGCATCTGCTTTTTTAAATGCCAGTTCAAATATGGCCTTATTGGGTTTTTTAGCTTGGGCTTCCTCAGAAGTAGTGATAGTTGTAAAATATTTATTTAAGTCGTTTGCCTCCATTTTTATTTTTTGCACCTCATCAAAACCATTGGTAATAATATGTAGGTTGTAATTCCCCTGAAGGTATTCCAATACTTCCGGCACATTAGGAAATAATGCCTTTTTCAAAGGACTATTCAATAAATAATCACTGGCAAACCTCCCTGCAAAAGCTCGGTCATTGATCCCAAACTGATTAAAAGAAATATCAAATCGATGTACATTTAAAAATTTCTTAGTAACCTTACCTTCTCGGTATTGTGCCCATAATTCAATATTGTTTCTTTTATACAATTCAAAAAAGCGTTCAAAAGGGACTCCCCTGGCATTCAATTCAAATTTATCAAATAACTCCATAAATGTATCGTGGGTACTTTTATCAAAGTCATAAATGGTTCGGTCAAGGTCGATGAAAATATGTTTGTATTTCATTAAATCAGGTTTGATTTGCAAAAATAGGAAAGTCAATCCAAACAAAAACTTATTTTATTGAACTAAAAATAAATCTCTTGTTCTATTTTACCAGGGATATCTTTTTAGTTAATGTTAACCCATTTGATTTAATTTCAAGATAATAAATGCCATTAGGATAATCTGACATATCAATTTGTAATTGATTATCGGATATATGTTTTATTCGACCAGTTTTTTCGGACTTTCCTTGCAGGTCATAAATTGAAATTTGCTCAATTAATAATCCATTACTAGTGCTGACATTAATTATTCCTTGAGATGGATTAGGAAAAATATTCAATCCATTCTCAATTTCATTTTTTTTTACTGTTGTCGCCACATCTATCATAACTTGAAATGATGTACTGGTTGATAAAGATTGAATTTTCACATGAGCAATACCTAATCGGTCATTTATATCATAAAACCAACCTTCAAGTGTCTCCTCAAGTTCTTCAATTGTAAAATATTCTGGTAATTCGACATCATCTACTTTCACCATATCAGGATGTCCATGGGCGTGAACTTCAAATAGATATTGACGCAATGATGGCTTTCCTTCATAATCCCCAATGCTTTCTCCAACAGAAATGGTTACAATTCCACTGTTGCCAAAATCGGGACCATTACATTCAAACAAAGTTTTTGAAAAAGCACCGGTACGGTGTTCACGGGATATACCATCATCTTCATACATTTCAAAAGAAGAATATCCATGGGGATAAACATCTAAAGTTACAGGGTCTTTGGGGAATTGATTATCATATAGCATTTCGGGATACATGGGGATAATGGCTCCAGCTTTGACAAAAACAGGACAAACCGATAAATCTGCTGGATAATCATTTAAATATACCGATCCTTCAAACACAGTTCCATCCCAATAATCCACCCATTTTCCTGTTGGGAAATAAATACTATCCCGAACATAAGCTGGTTCGTAAACAGGGGCTATAAGCATATCAGAGCCACTCATAAACTGGTATTGTGTGGATGTGCTATAAGTCACAGGATCATCAGGAAATTCAAGTACCATAGCACGTACAGCTGGGACACCTGATTCGTAAGCTTCATTGCAGAGAGAATACATGTAAGGAGTCAGGCGCATTTTTAATTTTAGATATTTCCGGTTAATGTCCGTTATATTGGTACCATAATTCCATGGGTGTTTATCATTGGATGCCCACCCTGACATGGTATAATTAACCGGAATAAAAGTCTTCCACTGCAAGTCACGCGCATAAGAAGTTGCACTTCCTCCAAAAATCCCATCCACATCACTGGAGGCCAGGTTATATCCAGACAACCCTGACCCAATAAAAGTTGGAATGTGAAAGCGGATATATTCAAAACTACCCGATTGGTCGCCCGACCATACTACTGAATATCTTTGTGTCCCGGCCCAACCACATACAGACCAAACGTAACCTCGCTCATCACAATTATTTTCAATCCCTTCATAGGCAGCCTTGCAGGCATTCAAAGCATTCAGATAACCTGAGCCTACCCAGGCCACATCCAGCTTACATGCCCTTGTACCTGCAGTTCCTACTTCCCAGGCTATCTGAGAGACCCCATTTTCTGTCCATAATCCAGTATGAAAGCCTCGTTCAGCAAGTTCTTCTACAACATATGGTAATTCCACATATCCGCAACCATAACCATCATTCGGCAATATCCAGCCACCCGGCAAATCATAATCACGGTATTTATCCGCAACCAGCTCAATTACATCAGGGGTAGTTTGACCTCCGGCATTATAACAGTCCGCATCACCCAGTTCAAGTCCCCATCGAGGAGGAAGGATTGGCCTACCAGTAAGTTCAGTATAACCATCCAAAATCTCCTTTAACGATGGTCCATAAAAATAAAAACAATCAAATCTGTTTTCCTGGTGGGAAACACCAGTTATATTCCTAAAATCATATTCCCCTTTTGCAAAAGTATTTCTGAATGCGCCATAGCCATATGTACTCATATAGAAAGGAACCGGATTTGGCACTGCGCCATCATCCCAGTTTTGAATTTCTTTTGAGATTTTAATTTTTGTATTCTTGTGAGAGAAATATCCATTTTGCATACCTCCACCATAAAAATATTCATCTTCATGTGGTTCCAAATACTGAAAAGTCCGGGTACCATAATCCAGACCCTGAAATTCACTCCAGATCAATGTTTCATTGTCACTTTCATAAAGTGAAAACCTGAGTGGATTTTTATTCACCCTGAGATTAAGCATATTGGTTGTAACCAAATAGTGATCCCCCTCATCGGACCAGTTGATCTCAATTAATGGAAAATCATAACTCACTACAATATAGTCGCCAGCAGGATTATAGAAATTTCCATTGGGCGCCAACCAAATTCGGAACATATCATCCTTGTAAAAAATAACCCTGACTTTTGAATTACCACAAGTAATTTCAACTGTATTGGTATCTACTTCAAAATTGGAAATATTTCCAACAACATTTGAATTACTCACCAGTGTTTTGGTAAGGGTATCATTATTCATATTTTCATCGTTGGGAAGAGATGTAAAAAACTGAAAATCATATGAACCAGATGTATTCATATTGATGGGAGTAAATTCAATATCCATGGTTTGATTGGAAAGAAATGGTGTTGTGGCAGCAGGAATGGTAACAGATTCCTGAAATAAACCATCCAGTGAATAAGCAACCATAAAATCTTCGGTAATATCCTCGTATCCAAAATTCTT
This sequence comes from Bacteroidales bacterium, assembly GCA_030635465.1. Taxonomy (GTDB): domain Bacteria; phylum Bacteroidota; class Bacteroidia; order Bacteroidales; family JAADJA01; genus JAADJA01. The sequence goes on from DAOVYU010000027.1 coordinate 8,318, forward strand.
AACCCTGGCTATGATTGGTTCAGACCAGGAATAATTATCGGGAGTATTTTCTGGCGCAACCAGTTTGGACACCCCCGCATCATGATCTGTATCAATATAATAAACGGCACC
>DAOVYU010000317.1 GCA_030635465.1 Bacteroidales bacterium
ACCATGTTACCGGTAATTATGAAAGCAGGACTGTCTTATAAACCTGTAAAAAAGCTGAGTCTGAATTTGGATATCTTTAAGGAGGTTGATTATAAACCTGTAGTTAAAGCGGGCATTGAATACATCATTGTGGAAAAATTTTATTTAAGAACAGGACTCAACGCCAATCCTTTTAAAAGCTTTTTTGGAGCAGGATTACATTTGAATAGATTTAGGATCGATTATGCAGTTAGTTCACATCAATTTTTAGGAACCTCCCATCAGGCGTCAATTTCTTACACATATCAGAGAAGAGATGATAATTAGGGCTATTTTATTTTCAGTTCTTTCATTACCTTTTTATTATGGATGGGCTCAAAATGAAATTACTGAAAACCTGAATTTCGAGCGGGTTATAGAAAACCTTTTACCCCAGCAGGAATTTGACCTGGATTACAATGACCTTTACGACAGGTTGTTCACCTTGTATTCTAATCCATTAGATTTAAATAAAGTAAAACGTACAGATCTTCAATCTTTATTTTTCTTAACTGAGGAGCAGATATCAGGATTACTTGAATACAAAGAAAGTTATGGTAAAATCTTGTCGTATTTTGAATTATTGTCTATTGAAGGATTTGAAAAAGAGACTGTTCAAAGACTTATTCCATTTGTAATCATAGATTTAAACCCAGTTGAATCTTTAAAAACAAGCATTAGCCATCCGGACAACCATGAGTTGTTTCTTAGATACCAAACTACTCTCGAACAAAAAAAAGGATATACTACTGCGGACACGACAAGTTCAGGTCGTGTAACATCAAGATATGCAGGAGATCCAAACCGATTGTATGCGAGATATTTATATTCCAAATCAAGGCAATACAGTTTTGGTTTTACTGTAGAAAAGGATCCTGGTGAAAGAATTACCTGGGATCCACAAACTTCACGATATGGACTTGACTATTATTCTTTTCATGGGATGATTGAAAATAGATGGATATTTAAGAAGATTGTGATTGGGGATTTCAGTATGGATTATGGGCAGGGTTTGATTTATGGTTCTGGAATAAGAATCGGTAAGGGCTTCGAACCTGTTACTACAATAAGGCGAAATAATTTAGGGATCAGACCATATCGATCTGTTTATGAAAACAAAAAATTTAGCGGAATAGCTATTTCAACTATGGGGAAATCATTGGAATTTAATGTTTTCTATTCCTACATAAATAGAGATGCAATATTAAGAGAGGACACAATTGCGGTGCAGGACCAATTCATTTCATACATTCAAACTATAGGATTACACAGAACTCCATCAGAAATAAATGCAAAACATTCTTTGTCGGACCAATCATTTGGCGGTAATGTAAATTTTAAAACCGGAAATAGAAAAATGGAAATTGGTTTGAATGGTATTTATACAAAATATAACTTTCCATTGTTACCAAACAGTAGAAAGTATAATCAATTTGAGTTCAGGGGTTTGACTAATCATTTAGGAGGATTATATTTTAATTACTATTTAAAAAACGCTCATGTATTTGGTGAAATGGCTGCTTCTAAAAGCAAAGGAAAAGCAATTTCTACTGGGATTGTTGCCAGCCTTTCTTCACAGATACAGGCTTCGATACATTACAGAAATTACGATAAAAATTTTCATTCATTTTATGGCAAAGCTTTTGGTGAAAACACAAAAATCGGGAATGAACAAGGCATATATTGGGGACTTAGGATTCTGCCAATTTCCAAGTTGGTAATTACAACTTATTTTGATTTTTTCAATTTTCCATGGCTTAAATATCAAGTTGATGCGCCAAGTCAGGGGAAGGATTTTATGATTTCCGGAACCTATTTAGTTAACCAAAATTTGAACTTCAGATTTCAATATCGCAACAAAACAAAGGAAATGAATTATAAAGATGAAGAATTGCCATATGTACGGATTGAACGCAAAACCACTGAAAGATTGCTTCTTGATATGGATTATGCTATAAATGCCAATTTTTCCATGAAAACGAGGATTCAGGGCTCTCATGTCGATTTTAGTAGTAAGATGGGAACGGGTTTCATTCTGGCGCAGGATATTATCTATACACAACAGAAGTATTCACTTTCTACCAGATTTGCAATTTTTGACACAGATAATTATGACAATCGTCAATTTATATATGAAAGAGATTTGCTTTATGTTTACAGTATTCCTTCATTTTATAACCAAGGAGTAAGATACTATATTGTTGGAAGATATAATTTATCAAAAAATGTCTCATTTTGGATAAAATTTGCTCAGACTAAATACTATGGTACAGAGACAATTGGATCTGGTTTAGAAAGAATAATAGGAGAAACAAAATCAAATCTTAGTTTCCAGTTCCGGTTAAGATTATGAAATTAAACCCGTAATTTTATTATTATTATTAATATTAATCTAATTTTATTCTTAGAATTAATATGAATAATTAGCCAGAAAATTCAACTATAATAAAGGGTCTTTTATTGTGTTTGATTTTTAGCTAAATTTACAATAATCGGTGGTTTTATTCCGATTCATTGAACCAAACCTTGACATAGTATGGAGGATTTAAAGAGACTCGTTAGAATTATCTCTAAACGAAAGCAACGCCAATATCCGTTACTTGAGCTTAAAAGTATTAATGAAAAATCAAGTAAGGAGAATATATTCTTCCGGTATATTAAGAAAGGCATTATAAATTCTGATGATGATGCGTCAAAATTACTTTATGGGACTAAAAGTGATGATGATCGCTTTAGAATGTTAAAATCAAGGTTAAAACAAAAATTACTTAATCATACGTTTTTTCTTGATTTTACAGATAATAATCAAAAAGTTTCCAATCAGTACGAACAAGAGTGTATCCAGCAATTGCATCAGGCAAAGATGCTTCTATTCACTGGTGAAAATAAGATAGCCAGGAGTTTGGTTTTAAAAGCGCTTACTACTGCGGAAAGATGTGAATTCACTAAGTTGATATTAGGTAGTTTAGAAGAACTTGTCATGATTTACAGTGACAATTGTCAACCCCATTTATTCGATGACGTTATTGATAAACTAAATAAAACCAGGGAATTATATAAAAAGGAAGAGGAGGCTAGAGAGCATTATTATTATATAAAAATGATGGTTGTCAAGTCGGTCAATTCCAGGAAAATAAATCTTGAAAACGCGGCAAAAAGCATTGAGAGTCTTAAAAAACTTTGGGATGAGACCAAATCGTTTAATGTTTTTGAATATTTGTATCAACTTATACTTTTACATAAAGAGTTAACG
>DAOVYU010000032.1 GCA_030635465.1 Bacteroidales bacterium
CCATGAGAATACCTGAAGCCAACTGAGTTATTTTGATATTGGCATTTATTAAGCTGATACACATCGCATTAACTTTACCTGGACTAATACCAAAGGCAATCTTCATCTAAATCCCTGGGACATACGGATGAGTCAAGGAATTGACCTTTGATAAATAAGATCAAGACATAATAAACATCAAGAATTTTTTGTAACCAAGTCCACATTTGAAATATGGCAATCTGAATCCTAATTATTATATCTCTCACAAATAGTAATACCGAAAAAGTAATTAAGATATCATTTGGCTTTACATAAATGAATAATTCACTAATAATTGGTATCGGGATATACTCATTCAAAGAATATTGAATACCAATCCAATTAGAAGTTTCCAAATATAAATAAGAGAGAGATAATAAAACAGAAGTTTCGTTAACGAATAAGAGTTATAGTACCATGAGGTTGAGGAGTACCACTTTGCAATTCGGATCCCTTCCAATTACTTCCATCACGAAAGACTCCTTCAGCTTTCCAGATATACATGCCTTGTGGCATTAAAAGACCATTTGAATAACCATCCCAGCCTTCAAGAGGGCTACCATTTTCATCCAGTTGATCTGATTCCCATAATAAATTTCCACGCAGATCAAATACTTGCACCAGATATTTAGCCAGGTTTACACCTTTAGGTTGAAACAAACTTACATCATTATTCGGATTGTTAGGTGTAAATGCCGTAGGAAAATAAAGTCCCTTAAAGAAAACCTCCAAAATAAACGTTGCTGTATCAGTACAATTATATTCATTGTATGAAGCCAGTGTAATTATATAAGTACTGTCCTTTTCATATACTTCTATTGGGTTTTCAACAGTAGAAGTATTGCCATTACCAAAATCCCACAAATAATGTGTAGCATAAATGGAGTTATTGGTAAATTTTGTACGACCTTGAACTTTTCTATAATCAGGTGTTACATTAAAGTCGGCATAAGGGATAGGATAAACCAGGAATGTTTTTTCCCTTTTTGTCACACAGCCAAACGATGAGGCTTGCATGGTAGCTGTGTATGATCCAACCCTGGAATACCACCATGATGGATGCGATTGAGTTGAAGTATCAATTCCTGGAGAATATTGATCTCCAAAAGTCCATAACCATTCAGTAATTTCAATGTCCGTGTAATCTGGTATAAAATAGGTTGCAGCATTTGCACACGCATGATCAACAACAAAATCGATATCTGGTGAATCAGTAACCCTTGCAATAACAGTATCGGTACTTGAACAATAATGAGAAGTATATGCAGTCAGTACTACCTGGTATTCTTTTATACTATCGTATACATGATTAGGATTTTGCAGTGTATCAAAATAACCATCACCAAATTCCCAAAACCAGCTTGTAATAGAATCATTGTCAAGAACAATTGTAGAGTCTTTAAAACTAACAGCATTGGTTAAACAAACAATTAATCCATTTGTATCAATCCTTGCAATTGGCTGTTGGAAAACTGTCACTTCGTATTTCATAGTATCTGTTATGGGTACTTCACCTAGAAATCCACTAATAGCAAAAGATACAATATAAACACCCGCCGTATCATAATAATGCAGGATAGAGTCTGATTGCAAATAATATAAGGTATCTGAACCATCATCAAAATTCCAGTAATATGTATCAATATCAACAGACAATGGACTATAAGAAATGTCAAGAAATACGACCGTATCCCCAAGACATACATCCTGATGATAATAATCAGCGACCAATGCATTACCCACATAAATCGTTTTTATGGTATCACTTTTCCCCCCATAAGAATCCGTCACCTCGAGAAATACATTGTAATATCCTTCTTCAGGATATAAGTATGTTGGAGTTGGAGTTCCTGATATGGTATCCGTTGTAACTGTTAAATCACCAAAATCCCAAAACCAGCCAACTATAGTTGTATCTGGATTTGAATCATCAAAGAAATTTGTAATTAATGAAATATCTGAAGTATAGTCGAAATCAGCAAATGGCAGATCAGAAATAGTAATGGTATAACAAATAGAATCGGAACAACCATTAAAATTTGTGACATATAAACAAATCTCATAAGTCCCCGGACTACTATATGTATGAATAACAGGATTTGGGTTGAGGGATGTTTGACCATCACCAAAGTCCCAGAACCTTGTTAAGATAGGCGATCCATAAGCGATGGTCATATCTGTAATTGTAAATTCTACTCCAACTGCAACTGTATCTGGCATTGAAAAGTTTGCATCAGGTAAAGAATCAACCATAATTGTTTCAACAATCGAGCTTACACATCCATTTATATTCTCAACCTCAAGTGTTACATCAAATGGACCCTCAGCGGTAAAAAAATGTTTGGGTTCAAAAAGGTTTGACGTATTATTAATACCTGAAGCCGGATCACCAAAATTCCAATTCCAGAAGGAAATCTCTATATCATGGGTATCGGTTATGTTTACGAAAGAAGTCGTATCCATAAAACAAGCCGGGTTTGCTATAAATTCAGCCTCTGGAGGATAATCTATGTTTAAAGTTACTGTGGCTGGTTCTGAAAAACATCCATCAGAATTCACAACTACCAGGGTAACAATATATGTTCCAGGTGATGTATATACGATACAAGGGTTTTGTGAACTAGAAGAGTTACCATTGCCAAAATTCCAGATCCAGGTAGAAATACTATCCGCATTTGGAATGGATTCATCATAAAAACAAGTTTCAATACCAACACAAGCAACATCATGCGAAAACTGTGCAATTGGAATATAAAAACTAACCATTTCCATATAAGTATCAGTACAACCTGATTCGTGCGTTACAATTAATGATACCTCGTAATCGCCGCCCCCTGCATAAGAATGTACTGGATTTTCATCTGTTGAAGTATTTCCATCATCAAAATCCCATAAATAAGTTAATTCACCATCAGCAACTGTTGATTCATTTTGAAACTCAAAGTCTCCACAAACACTGTTGTAGGCGAATCCAGCTGTAGGATAATAAAAACTAACAATGGAATCAGCTGACACCTGACAACCAATTGCAGTGGTAACATTAAGAGATACCGTATATTCCCCAGGGGTAGAATAAGTATAAGAAGGATTTTGAAGAATTGAAGTTCCTGTTCCATCACCAAAGTCCCATGACCAATTTGTAATAGTTCCAGATGTTATAGTTGATAAATCTGTAAAAGTAAAAGTTTCACAATTAGGAGAAATTGAAAACGCCACCTCTGGTTCGTAATAAGACACCATTTGTGTTGCTATATCCTGGCATCCTGTTTCGTGTATTACAGTTAGTGTTACAGTATAATCTCCTTCATTTGGATATGTATAATTCGGATCTTGTTGGGTTGAAGATCCTGTTCCGTCACCAAAATCCCAGGCCCAATCTGTAATTATTCCACTTGACATTGTTGTTTCATCTGTAAACTCAAATAAGCCACAAGTTTGAATAAAACTAAATGCAGCTGTAGGTTCAACAATACTAACCAATTCTATATAAGTATCAGTTATCAGGGTTTCGTGGGTTACAATAAGTGTAACATTATAATCACCGGGGTTTATAAAAGTATAGTTAGGATTTTGCAGAGTTGATACTCCAACTCCGTCACCAAAGTCCCAATCCCAATTTATAATATCTCCACCAGTTGAGGAGGAAGCATCTGTAAATTGGAAATCATTACAATTTTGAATAGATGTAAAATCGGCTGTTATAGATTGCGCTGCAACTTCTTCCGCTATAAAGACAAGTGGAAAAAATAAAAAACACGCCCGAATAATCACTTTAATCATATTTCTTTCTATCTTCATTCTCATTAATTATATGCTAATTACTGTAATGTTAACAGTATACGGTAGAATTATAAATTTGTTATAGCATACATTAAAGTAATTTAAATAAGAAGATTCTAGTTGGATTGCTTTAAACGAATATGGTTTTTTAAAAAAGGCGCAAGTTGCTCTGATTTAAGGCGTTTAGCAAGTATTTTCTTCTTTTCATCCAGTAAAAATAAAGTGGGAGTCATGCTGATATCATACAAATCATGATAATCGGCAGTTACACTGCGGGTTCCATTCACATTTATCCAATCCAATTCATGGTCATGGATAAACTTTTTCCATTCAACCAGCGAAGTATCAGTGCATACTGCAAAAACCTTTACATCATATGTATCTTCCTCAAGCCAGGTTTTTAACGCATCAATTTCCTTTTTGCAATGATTACAATCAGATTCATAAAATAACAATACTAAAAATCTTGCATTGGTGTGGTACATGGATTTGAATCCTCCGGCAGTATCAATTAAAATTAAGTTTGGGGCATTGCTTCCAATCAAAACACCTCTTAATTCATCAGCTCTTTTTGCAAGGCTAACTACCACAGTAGAATCAGCCCAAAATGCTTCTCCGGTTGAATAGTAAGTATCGACCATATGCACAAAAATCTCATCAAAGCCCATTACTTTTGACATTTCGAATTTGTAAGTAAGAAACCAAACTGAATATTTAAAAACTTCCTTACTTTCTCTTGTTTTTCCAATAAAAACATCAGCTTCTTGAACAATTGAATCAGGATGCTGATAAACAACTTGGGTAAAGAACCTTTCTATGTGATTATTAAATAATGGAGTTCTTAACAATCGATCGTCAGTTAAATCAAAATTATCCCAATAATGGTTTTTATAATACTGGTATTGATAAATGGAATCAGCTCTACCAGAATCAGTGAATTTTTCAGGGACTTTAGGTTCTTTCATAGCATTCAACAACACTGATACAAAGCTTTCTGTATTCTCATTGATCAATTGTTGCTGAAAGTTTTCCAGATTTTTTGCAGCTGATTCAATTTCTTCGTTCACAACCGTCAATGAGTCAGGCTGGTCTTTAAAAGTAGCTTTCCTTTGCTTCAGCACTTCCATCTTTTTATAATGGTCGATATTTCGAATGATATATTCAAAAAACAATTCATTATCCAATGAGTTGCTGATTTTTGCATTTGCTGAAACATCAGTCAAATCAGTGACAATAGAGAACTGCTGTTCCTTGTCAACTATACATTCAAAATATTTGTTATTAGATTGCCCGGCAATAATGTATATTCCTCCAGGCAAAACAGAATCACCTTCAAATACAAATTTTCCTTTTGAATCAACCCGAGCGGTATCTGTCAAATAAGTTTTATCGCCATAATAATTAGCTAAATAACAAACCGTATCTTTAATTCCTTTTACCTGGAATTTTAATTCATAACCTTCAGCATTTGATCTGGTTATTAGTAAGCTGAATAAAATAGTTGCGAACCAAACAAGCTTTTTATTTTTAGAATATTGATCTCTGGTTGTTTTCATATAAAATAATACTCAACGGCAAAATTAGGGATATTCTTCTCCTGAATTGAATAAAATAACAAATGTTTCAAGAGATGATTGTTGAAAAACCAATACACTGCAGTTTTATCTTCTCAAAGATTTTATTTTCAGCAAAACCTAAAACTTTTTTTATTCTTAATATTAAATAACTCCTTACGCACTTACACCGTGGTTCTCATTATAACCCTCCACCATTTATCAATACAATAATTTGAAGTTCATATGAAAAACCAAACTTAATTGATTTTTAGTTAGTTATTTGTTCATTTATTCAGAATTAGTATACCTTTGCAAAAATTTTATTCAGAAAGGTTCCAGGCAGAATTCCAAGGTTATGTTTCGGCCTTCACATCAAAAAATATTTAACATGTCAACATTTCAAGAACTGGGATTAAAGCCTGAGTTATTAAAAATTATTGAAGAAATGGGATTTGTACATCCCACACCCATCCAAGATAAAATCATTCCTGTAATACTTGATTCAAAAAAGGATTTAATTGGTCTTGCCCAAACAGGAACTGGTAAAACTGCAGCCTTTGGCTTGCCTATCATTCATCTTTCTGATGAAAAATCCAAACAGGTACAATCTTTGATTTTATGCCCTACCCGTGCATTCTGTCTGCAGGTTGCCTATTACCTGAAAACATATAGTAAGTATATAAAAAATTACAATGTAGTTTCAGTGTATGGTGGCGCCAGTATTGAGCCCCAGGTCAACGCCATTAAAAAAGGATGTCAGATAGTTGTTGGCACACCTGGAAGAACCCTTGATTTAATCAAGAGGAAAGTATTAAAAATTAAAAGCATTCGTTGGATGGTTCTGGATGAAGCAGATGAAATGCTGAATATGGGTTTTAAGGAAGAACTGGATGCTATACTGGAGCAAACTCCTGCAGAAAAGGAAACCTTATTGTTTTCTGCAACCATGCCAAAAGAGATCAGACGAATCGCTGAAAAGTACATGAACGATCCTGAAGAAGTTTTGGTTGGAAAGAAAAATACAGGTGCCGAAAATGTGAAGCATGAATTCTATATTGTCCAGGCCAAAGACAGATATGAAGCACTCAAACGCATCGCTGACATCAACCCAAATATATACAGTATTGTTTTTTGTCGCACACGAAGAGAAACCAAAGAAGTAGCTGATAAATTAATTTCTGATGGCTATAGTGCAGATGCTTTGCATGGTGATTTGTCGCAGCCACAGCGCGACAATGTAATGAATCGTTTCAGGATAAAGCATCTTCAAATATTGGTAGCTACAGATGTTGCAGCCAGGGGACTGGATGTAAACGACCTGACCCATGTAATCAATTACAATTTGCCCGATGAACTGGAAGCATATATTCATCGTAGTGGGAGAACAGGCAGGGCCGGTAAAAGTGGTGTATCTATTGCAATATGTCATTCACGGGAGGTAAACAAAATAAAAAGACTGGAGCAACTTTCAGGTAAAAAGTTTGTAAAAAAACTGGTTCCCGGCGGAAAAGATATTTGCGAAAAACAACTATTTAACCTGATTGACAAAGTTGAAAAAATTGAAGTTGATAATACACAAATAGAACAATACCTTCCGGTTATTTATAAAAAGTTGGACTGGTTGAGTCGTGAAGATCTGATCAAACATTTTGTATCTGTTGAATTCAATCGGTTTTTGGCATATTATAAAGGTGCCAGAGATTTAAATATTTCCATTAAATCTACAAAAGATACAATCAAAAAAGGAAAAGCAGCAGGTTTTTCAAGATTTTTTATCAGTGTTGGCTCAAAGAGTAATTTAACTGTACCTCGTTTAATTGGATTGATAAATGATGCAACACAAAAACGGAATATCGAAATTGGCAAAATCGATATCATGAAAAAATTCTCCTTTTTTGAAATAGATTCGACGTATGAAGCCGAAATCTTAAAAGCATTTAAAAATGTAAAATATGATGGGGGAAAAGTAAGTGTTGAGATTTCAAAGCCTGATACCAAATCCACAAACAGGCGTGAAAACTCAAACTATGATTACAGGAAGAAAAGGAATACAAAAAGACCTCCTGGGAAAAAGAGAGAGCGAGGGGAGAAGAGATATTAGAGAGTTCAGGGTTTTGAGTTTGAGGTTTAAGTAAAGCGAAACTTTCGGCAGAAGTCGGAATTCTGACCAGTGTCAAATCATATCTATTTTATCAATGAGACTATATACTATTGTGTAATGCATTTCTCATGAATCTCAAACTCTTCCTTTGTCATTGTTGCTTTATTATATTCTAATTCCAATTTTTGTTTTAATTCTTTGCTTTCTGGGTTTTCTAAATATTGTTCAATAGCAATGATGTAATCAGGGTGATTTCTAAATTGAATTTTTTCTAAAGTAAAATCAGGTAATAACACCAACAATAGTCCAAGTC
>DAOVYU010000067.1 GCA_030635465.1 Bacteroidales bacterium
CCGGCAAAAGCTGCCTGTAAAATGGTCGATCCGGAAAACATGAAAGAGCTGGTTAACTTATTGCACACAGAAGCAAAAGTCATTTAATAATAATAGCCACAGATTCGCAGATTAAAATGAATTATCCAGAATCCAAATATCCATTACAAAACGAAACCTATGAAATAATAGGGTTTTGTATGGAGGTTCATAGGAACCTTGGTCATGGATTTCTGGAAATTGTTTATAAAGACGCTTTAGAAATTGAATTTAAGAAAAAGAATATTCTTTATGAACGTGAAAAAGAATACGAAGTAGAATACAAAGGAGCCATTCTCCCACATAAATTTTATGCTGATTTTATTGTATTTGAAAATGTTATTCTTGAAATAAAGGCAACTAAAGGTATTGCAGAAGAACATTATGTTCAGGTAATAAATTACCTCGCTGTTTCTAAATGCAAAATTGGACTACTTGTAAACTTTGGAGAACCTTCGCTTTATTCAAAAAGAATTATTCTTTAAAATCAGTGAATCTGTGGCAATAAAAATCAAAAAATTATGTCAATACTCGTTTTTACAGAAAACTGGGATGGTAAGTTTAAAAAACTAAGTTTTGAATTGGTATCCTATGCAAGTGGAATTGCTAAAATGCTTGGAACAACAGTTACTGTTTTATCAATCGGATCCGTTGAGCAGAGTGAGTTGAAAAAACTTGGAAATTACGGAGCCAATAAAATTATTGAAGTGAAAGATGATAAGCTCAATCACCTCATTAATTCGGCATATAGCTCTATTATTAACCAGGTTGCAGTAAAAGAAGGATCTCAGATAATTATCCTGAGTAATAATTTTACCGGTAAAGCATTAGCCCCAAGGGTTTCGGTTAAATTAAAAGCAGGTCTGGTTGCAGGTGTAAGTGCCCTCCCGTCAAGTCTGGATCCTTTTATTGTTCAGAAAAAAGCATTCACCGGTAAAGCATTTGCCAATGTAAAAGTAAGTTCTGATAAAAAAGTTTTAACGCTTTCACAAAATTCTTATAAAATAACTGAAGTAGATAATACAGCAGCAATAGAAACTTTTTCATCGGAATTATCAGATAGCGATTTCAGAACTGAAGTGAAAGATACTACCAAAGTTACAGGTAAGGTTTTACTAACTGATGCAGAGATCGTAGTATCTGGGGGTCGTGGGATGAAAGGACCTGAAAACTGGGGAAACATTGAAGAACTTGCATCATTGCTTGGCGCCGGTACAGCTTGTTCCCGTCCGGTATCGGATGAAGGATGGCGTCCTCATGATGAACATACAGGACAAACGGGTAAAATCATTGCTCCGAATCTTTATATTGCAGCCGGAATTTCAGGTGCCATCCAACACCTTGCAGGGGTCAGCTCCTCAAAATGTATTGTGGCCATAAATAAAGATAATGAAGCTCCTATTTTTGAAGCTGCTGATTATGGTGTGATTGGAGATGTACAAAAAGTACTTCCTGATTTAGTTCAGGCGGTTAAGGAATTTAAAGCAGAAAATTAATCGTAAATGACAATATCATAAAGGCGGCCAAAAGGCGGCCTTTTTATTTTACAATCCCATCGAGACAGAAACTAATTCAGCGATATCATAGTTTTTCATCTCCTCTTCCTTATTCTTATATTTTATTCCATCAGTCATCATCACCATACAAAACGGGCATGCCGTACAAATAATATCAGCTCCGGTTTCAATGGCTTCTTCTGTCCGTTCTATAAAAACTTCTTTATCTCCTTTTTCGGCCTCCTTAAACATTTGTCCTCCACCAGCACCACAACACAATGCAAAACTTTTGTTTCGTTTCATTTCAACTTTTTCAGAAGGAATCGCTTTCAACACATTACGAGGTGCCTCATATTCACCATTTGCCCTCCCAAGGTAGCAAGGATCATGAAATGTAATTTTTTGATCTTTAAACGGACCATCCTGGATGTTGATCTTTCCTTTAGAAATTAACTTTTGCAAAAACTGGGAATGATGGACAACTTCATATTCTCCTCCATACTCCGGGTATTCATTCAGCAGGGTATTATAATCATGCGGACAACAGGTAATGATTTTTTTTACTTCATAGGCATTCATAACCTCAATATTCATCATGGCCTGCATCTGGAATAACATCTCGTTACCAGCCCGTCTTGCAACATCACCACTATCGGTTTCTTCTGTTCCCAGAACCGCATAATCTACATTCAAATGGTTCAGTGTTTTTACAAACTCACGTGTAACTTTTTTATACCTGTCATCAAATGCACCAGCAGACCCAACCCAGAAAAGATATTCTGGATTTTCTCCTTTAGCTAACTTATCAGCCATTAAAGGAACTTCCAGTCCTTCTGCCCACAACATTCTATCTTCCATGGAGAATTGCCAGGGTGCGCCATTGTTTTCGATATTGGTAAAAGTGGCATTTAACTCACCAGGTGCTGCAGATTCTTCAAGCACCAAATATCTTCGTAAATCAACAATCAATGAAGGTTGATTAATATTTACCGGACATTCCTGTGCGCAGGCATTACAAGTGGTACAAGCCCATAATTCTTCAGGGGTTATATAATCATTGATTAAGGCCTTCTGGTCGTCATATTCTTTTCCAACTTTTACTAATCCCGGACCTTTTTCCTTCATCCGTGCCCGAACATTCATTACAATTTTACGGGGCGATAATTTTTTTCCTGTAATATTAGCAGGACATACTGAGGTGCATCTTCCGCATTCTGTACAGGTTAGTGAATCCATATAATTTTTCCAGGTAATGTTCTCCACATCTTTTACCCCGAAACGGGAAACCTCCTCTTCACCAGCTGCAGGTTCAGCAAATGCAGCGTTGGGGTCCATCATCAACTTTACTTCTTTTGTTATTTCGGGCATATTATCCAGGTATCCCAATGGTTCAAGCCGGGAAAAAAACACATTGGGTACCGACATAAATACATGGAAGTGTTTGGAATAAGGCAGAATATTGGCAAAAATAAAAATCAACAAAATATGAGACCACCAATAAATTTCATGTTGGGTATGTACTGATTGAAAATCCAGTGAATGCAGGGGAATAAAATTTCTGACTATAAACATGCTTACAGGATAATAACCCACCGGACTGTCGGGATCAAGGATATAATAAAAAGTATTCATCCCTAGCAAAGAGAGCATCAATAACAAAATCAATGTAAGTGCTATATTGGCATCCATATGCGACTTATGCTCCATTTCTATCCCGGAAAATCGTTTTACGTTTATAAATAATCTTCTGATAATGAAAATCAATATTGCTATTACGATGATAAACGCAAACACATCACCCGAAGCGGTAATGATATCATAAAATACCCCCATAAAGCTGAACACTCTTTCTGTTCTAAACAGGCCATCAATGACCATTTCTATACTTCCAATAAAAATGACAATAAATCCCCAAAACACAAGAGCATGTAACCATCCTACAAAAGGAAAGCGAAGAATTTTTGTTTGCCCGATGGCAACTTCCATCATAATTTTGAATCGCTTACCATAATCCCCGATAGGATATGGTTTTGTCAACTTCATGTAAGACCAAATTCGTTTTATTGTCCAGAAGAAAACAGCCAGTGTAATGATAAGGGATATACTGAAAATAATTTGCTTTGTCATAAATTGGATGCTTAGTGAATTACAATTTTAATCAATTTAAAATTTAGAATAAAAATAAATTAATTTTTTAATTGGTAAGAATAACTTGACATTTATTTGTGATCCCATTTATAGACAGCCAGTTTCCATATATTGGAATATCTGGAAAATTGAATGTTTCATTAATTTCGATAAAAAGAACCTTTATTAACTAAAGGGCAGGAAATTTATACGAACAAACCTAATAAATGCTATTATTTCTCACTTTCTCATTCGGCGAAGGGAAACGCGCATTAAGATTAAAAAGCAAAAGGTGCAGCAGGGATGCCACACCTTTCAAACCAAAAACCAAAAACCAAATATTAGAGTAAATAATTCTTAGCACATGATGTAAACTGATTTTTTAAGGGCATCAACTTACTGTGGTAAGAACGATAAACTATAATCATATTAATGAACATATTTTCAGAAATCATGCCAAGTTCCCTGTTTACCACAAAAGTTAAGAAACGTTAAAAACAAAATAATGTCGCACACCAAAACGTATTTTTGTGACAATGAACCAAAAAGGATTCATATTTATTATTGTATTAATTACCATTGCACTAATCGGATTGATGGTAATACAATCTTATTGGATCAAAAATGCCATCACTGTCAAGGAAGCCAACTTTGTGAGAAGTGTAAATGAAGCTATTTCGAATGTTGTTTATAAACTGGAAAAAATTGAAGCTGCTAACCGACTTCAAAATCAGATGGATTTTATGCAACAACGGCAAAAATGGTTACAGTCAATCGACTCTTTAAATCAATCATTTATGGACGGAGCTATAACAAGCTCAGATCCCTGGGCATATGAACGATTTATGCAAAAATCGATGCTGGCACAAGAAGTACTGCAAAGTATGATATATGATTATAGCAATACGCCTGTTGAGAACAGGGTTAATGCTTCTGCTTTGGATTCACTTATTAAAAGTGAATTGGTGTTCAAAGGAATCAATACTGTATTTGAATTTGGGATATTCAGTCCTGTGCGGAACTTTATGCCCATTCAAAAAACAGGAAAATATCCTAAAGAACTCTTGAACAAGGGTTTTTCATTTGCATTATTCCCCAGTGATATGTTTAGTAGCCCCGACTATTTGATGGTTTATTTTCCGAACGAAAAACGTTTTTTAATCACTCAACTATGGGGGACCCTGACCATTTCTATTGTATTTATTATCATTATTATTTTATCATTTGCTTACACCGTGATTACTATTTTAAAGCAAAAAAAGATTTCAGAACTAAAGAATGATTTCATCAACAATATGACCCATGAATTTAAAACCCCGATTTCAACCATTTCATTGGCTTGTGAAGCATTGAGCGATAAAGACATCATTAAATCAACAGATTTATATGATAACTACATCAATGTAATCAACGAAGAGAACAAAAGGTTGGGAGGAATGGCCGAACGCATATTGCAGTCGGCATCACTTGAAAAAGGACAACTTATTTTGAAACACGAAGAGGTCAATGTTCATGATGTTATTAATGAATCTATTAAAAATATCCAATTGCAGGTGGAAAAGAAGGGTGGACAAATAAGCACTGATTTTAATGCAGAATCGTATTTAATTAAAGTAGACAAGATTCATTTTACCAATGTTATTTTTAATCTCCTTGACAATGCCAATAAATATGCACCAGTATCTCCGGAAATCAAAATCACAACAGAGAACTCATATAGCGGCATCTTGATTTCTGTTAAAGACAACGGAACAGGGATCAGTAAGGCCAATCAAAAAAAGATATTTGAAAAACTATACCGCATACCCACAGGAAATATTCACAATGTAAAAGGATTTGGGTTGGGATTAAGCTATGTAAAGGCCATAATTGAACGTCATGGTGGTAAAATCACTCTTGATAGCGAGATCAATAAAGGAACAAAATTTATTATATATTTACCATTGAATAATAAAACCAATAGTTAGGCATGGATGAAAATCAAATAAATGTATTATTGGCAGAGGATGATAAAAACCTAGGATCAGTCCTTACTTCCTATTTGAATGCTAAAGGATTTCCAACAACTTTATGTATAAACGGGCAGGAAGCATTTAATCAATTTAAAAAAGACAAATTTGACTTTTGTATTGTGGATGTCATGATGCCTATAATGGATGGGTTTACACTGGCAAAGGAGATCAGACATATCGATAAAAAGATCCCCATCCTTTTCCTGACAGCAAAATCAATGCAGGAGGATAAATTAAAAGGTTTTGAATTGGGGGCTGATGATTATTTGACAAAACCTTTCAGCATGGAGGAACTGTTGATGAGAATGCAGGCAATTGTCAGGCGTACCACAGAAAGCAAGCTCATGGAATCCAACAGAACATTTTATGAAATTGGTCAATTTACATTTGATTATAACCGCCAAATTTTAAAAATGTCAAACAATGAACAAAAGCTAACATCCAAAGAATCAGAATTGTTAAAAATGTTATGTGACAATATAAACGATGTGCTCGACAGAAGCATCGCTCTCAAAAAAATATGGCACGACGATAGCTACTTCAATGCACGAAGTATGGATGTATATGTTACAAAATTGAGGAAATATCTAAAAGCAGATCAAAACATAGAATTGATTAACGTGCATGGGGTTGGATTTAAACTGGTAATTAATAAATAATTACATCAGTTTTTTATAATTTTCTTGATGTGTCGATTTTGTTGATCCCAGATTATTAAGGAATAAATTCCTGTAGATAGGTTTGATACATCAATTTCTTCATAAAAGATATTACAATTATTTCTCCTTATAATAGAAGAGCCGGTCATATTCTAAATCTCCCATTTAACTCTTTCTTTTGTCGAATA
>DAOVYU010000134.1 GCA_030635465.1 Bacteroidales bacterium
ATAATTATAACTTAGTGGGCTCAACTCACTATACACTTTCTCCATTTCTGGTAAAAGTGTTCCATATTCTTGTTTGTACTTATCAGAAGAAATTACCCAATCTGAAAATTCACTTTCATAAGCCTCTTTCTTCTCAATGGCCTTTATTCTTATAATTCCACGGTTTTCACCCATATATTTCTTCCAGCCATTGGCAATCCGGCTTTGTTTGCCTGCATATTGAATTCTGATTTCAGGGGAAGAATTCATGGCTTTGTTAAATATTTCAATGCGCTTACCGCGTAACTTAATTCGAATGGGATTAATCACATTTACCTGCATATCCACAGCATAAGAAGGAATGTATTCCTGAGTTCTTCCGGGATATCCAAAAACAAATGTAAAATCATCTTTTTCTACACCTTTGGTGGAAACTTTAAAATATTTTTTTGGTTTATATGGCACATTATCTTCCGAATATTTGGCAGGTTTATTTTCTTTATCAGCATAGATCCGAAATACTGAAAAATCACCAGTATGACGAGGCCATACCCAATTATCTGTATCACCGCCAAATTTACCAATATTAGAAGGAGGAGCACCAACCAGTCGTACATCTTCAAATACTTCATTCACAAAAAGGAAATACTGATTTCCATTAAAAAATGGTTTTATTACTGCTTTATAATGGGTATCTTTTATGGCTTCTACTTTAATGGAATCAATATTCCTATTGATAATTTCCCACCGATCCGTTTCATTAGCATCATCCTTAACACCTTCTAACACTCTTTCAGTAACGTCTTCCATCCGAACCAAAAAGGTTACGGTTAAGCCGGGATTGGACAATTCTTCTGATTTATCCATTGCCCAAAATCCATCGGTTAAATAATCATGTTCTACTGAAGAATGATTGAGAATTCTACTATAACCACAATGATGGTTCGTTAAAATCAAACCCTGATCCGATACCAGTTCACCAGTACATCCACGACCAAAAAGAACAATGGCATCTTTCAGGCTGGCTTGATTTTCACTATAAATATCTTCGGCACTTATTTTCATGCCCATGGCCTGCATTTCAGCTTCATTCAATTCTCCCAGGTATAGAGGGATCCACATACCTTCATCTGCTCGCAACTGAATTTGTAAAAAAAAGGCCAGCAATATCAATATAATTAGTCGCTGCATATTTCTATAAATTGAGATTAATCGACAAATATAATAAATTGAGATACTGCTTGGGAGATGAAAAGAAAGTTCGTTAATAATTTCTACAGAATATAAATAAGCACCTTATACCAGAAAACAAGAATTTTGTAATTACTAGATTTCAATTACCTTAAATTCTGTCCTTCTGTTATTAGCTCTACCCTCTTCAGTATCATTTGTATCAACAGCTTTAGTCTCTCCATAACCTTTGTATATCAACACTGACTGGTCTATTCCATTTTCAACCAGGTACTGATTGACTGTTTTTGCACGATTTTCCGATAGCGTCTGATTATAATCCGGAGATCCCACATTATCAGTATGGCCTCCAATCTCAAGTATTAATCCTGGATTCGTTTCGAGTAGCTCAATTAATTTATTCAATTCAAATTTAGAGTTCTCTTTTAAATCGTACTTATCTGTTTCAAAAAATATATTCTTAAGAACCATTGTTGCTCCAACTTTAATCGGTTCTAAAGGAACATCTTTTATCAGCGGATCTGAGGAAGAATTTTCGCCTGCAAGACTTATATTTTCAGAATAATATAAATAACCTTCTTTCGATACTGTGAGGGCATAATCATCATTAGTTGGTAAACATACCAAAAAATCACCTGTTTTTTTATTCGAGAAGGATTCAATTGCAACTAATCCAGTGGTTAAGCTAGTTAACTCAAATCTGGCATCCAGTTTTTTATTGGTTCCCTGATCAAAAACAGTTCCTTTCATATAGGTAACAACCTGTGGCCGGGCTTCTTCATACAATTCGAAGGAATACAAATCAAGTCCACCAAAACCATCTTCCCTATCAGAGGCAAACATGGCCAAAGCACCATCAGCACTGATTAAAATACTGTTATCATCAGTATAGGAATTAATAGGGTATCCAAGATTCTTAGGAGTTCCCCACTTTCCAAGGCTATCTTTTCTCGATACAAAAATATCCAAACCTCCCATACCCACATGACCATCAGATGAAAAGTATAAGGTTTGGTTATCTGGATGTATAAATACAGAACCTTCATATCCATCTGTATTGATATTAGGACCCATTTTTAAAGGTTCGCTCCAATTCCCATTATTATCAACTGTTGAATACCAGATATCATAGTTATTATGTCTATTACTCACAAAATATAATGTTCTGCCATCCGCAGAAAGAGAAGGTTGCGATTCCCAAAACCTTGAATTAACAGGAGTTCCAAGATTATAGGGAACAGTCCAGTCATTGCCTGATTTTTTTGAAACAAACAAATCGCATCTACCATATCCTTTCCTGAACTCACCATAACCCTCCAGGCTTTCGCAGGCAGTAAAAATTAATATATTTCCATCAGCTGATAATGTGGGAGCTCCTTCATTAAATACTGTATTGATTGGCACACCCACTTCAAAAGCCGGCATCCAGGTATCTTTTTTATAGTAACTCATAAAAAAATCTTCCTGTCGGCCTGTATACGACCTGGCATCAGGTAATAATCTTGTAAAAAGCAAGGTTTGATTATCGGCAGTAATACAAGGAAAATAATCATTGTGCTTGGAATTAACCGAAGGTCCCAGGTTCACAGGATCAAAGGGTACCGGATTTTGCAATGCCACAACAGCAAATTCACAATTGGCCAACCGCTTTTCAGCTTTTACCTGATTATCACCATGTGTACTTTCGTACTTCAAATAAGCTCTATAATGTTCAACAGCCCCTTCGTACCAGCCATTCTTATATTCCAGGTTGGCCAATATAAAATAAGTCGGTGGATAAAAATCAGGATTTACAGAAACAGCATTTGAATAATATCTAACAGCAGCCGAATCATTCTCTTCCTGTTCATACATATCTCCCAAAATCATATAAGCTTCATAAAACCCTGTATCTACTTTAATTGCCAGTTCAAAGTTTTCTTTGGCCATATAAATGCTATTCTCCTTTAAGAAATGCTGTCCATTGTTATAATACTTAGTAGCTTTTTTGGATTTTGTAGACAATTCATATTCTTGAGAAAAAATACCAAAAGGAATGATGAGGCCAATAACAATCAAAATTCTAATAAGATCTTGCTTCATATAATTTCATGTAACTAAATAAATAACCCCTTTAACTTTTGTTGTAGTCATTACTATAGAATATACTTTAAATTTACACTTAGTTTAAGGTATTTTCATGTACTTATGGCTTTGTAAAGATATTTGCCATTTAGGATTTAACATTACAAAATCTACAATTTCTTGCATTATATTATCTTGCTTACTCCATTCCGGTTGCAAATACAATTTGCATTCCGCTGTGAGCCTGTTTGTATTCTTTTCAGCCCAATCAAAATCGCCCTTCGATTGAATGATCACTTTGTATTCATCTGCTAGTTTATAAATTTGAGGTAAGGGCGGACTGTTCTTTTTTGGAGATAAACAGATCCAATCCCATTTCCCGGTCAATGGATGTGATCCAGAAGTTTCTAAAAATGTTTGAAATCCTTTTGTTTTCAACTGCTCACACAGGTAATCCAGATTATACAAGAGAGGTTCACCACCGGTAACAACAACTGATCGGGAAGGGCATGTTTCAATCCGATGAATTATTTCATCAGTTTTAGTCAATGGCCATAGGTCAGCATTCCAGGATTCTTTTACATCACACCAACTACAACCAACATCACAACCACCGATACGTGTAAAATATGCCGGTTTACCAGTATGAAATCCTTCTCCCTGGATGGTATAAAAGTCTTCCATCAAAGGCAGTGCTAATCCTTCTTTCAATAAGTTAATATCTGACAAATTTCTAAGGTCTAATTAATCTATTCTATATGCTTAACAACATCCATCGGATTAAACTGAAAAACAGCTTGCGTATAAACGCTTGTTTGTTCAGTAGAAAATAATATGGTTTCCTCATTTAACCAGCAAACACCTTCTGTTTGTGCACCCTTCATTTTATTTAACAGTACCTTATAAACTTTATGATTCCCCAATTGTTGTCCATCAAAATCTTTAAAATAAAATAGGAAAGGTTTTTTATCGGTATATCCGATCAATATTAAAGCATTCGTTTCTACATTAAAATCGGCACCTGTTGCCAGGCCATTTAATTCAAATGAACTAATTGGGTCTATCTGGTACATTCCGGCAAGTTTTGGCATTTTATACATGCGGGTTTTTCTATCCACCCAATTCTTAGAAAAGATGATTAAAGAATCTCCAAAACTTACCAGAGATTCACAATCATAATCATTAGATCGGTTATTTACTGTAAAAGTTGTTTGATCGTTATAGGAGAAAGCAATAATTTCTGATGGGACTTTTTCTATTTTCCCATCACCGATCATTGATTTATTCACCTTATAAATTCTAAGGTTTTTCCTGTCGCCTAAATTATTTCCAAAGTCACCAACATAAATATAATCTTCATCATGGGTAATATCTTCCCAATCCGTATTCTTAGCATTATTGAGGCTCACTGTTTGTATAATCTCTCCAGTTTCACTGTCAATTTTATAGATTTCAGCTTTTCCACCACTATCATTAAAAGTCCAGATATGGTCTTCAAAATAAATTATTCCTGAAGTTTCATTGATCTTTTTTGATAGGTCACAAACCTTCTGAGGGATTTCAGGGAAACTGATTATTGATATTGGTTTTTCATCTGTTTGACTATAAAGATGAAGTGAAATTAAGACAAGTAGTCCAAATGTTACAATTTTAAGAAATAATGATCGTACAAACATAATTTAAGTTCTGTAATTAAATAGAAGAAACTTCTATGCTAAGGGTAGATTTCTTTTTTATGTGCTTTCAGGGTATTTTGTAATAATGATACAATTGTCATTGGGCCAACTCCACCAGGTACCGGAGTAATAAAGGATGCTTTTCCTACCACCTCATCATATTTTACATCACCAATTAAT